>JAZQYG010000080.1:0-5330 GCA_045633305.1 Clostridia bacterium
AAGGTAGTACCGCACATATAGGCAGAACGCCTACTCCTACCGTTCAAACGTCTACGCCAAAGAGCGAACTTGAACGGTTAACGGAGGAATTAAACCTATCGTTAAAAAATGAAGATTATCAAACTGCGGTAATTTTACGTGATAAGATTAAAAAATTGAAGGAGGGAAAATAATGGACGCATACGACGGTATAGTTATTAGTTCAAGAGTAAGACTTGCTCGTAACGCAAAACTCGTTCCTTTTCCCTCAAGACTTTCCGACGAGCGCGCGTTTTCAGTTATAATGAAAGCCGCAGAAGAGAGCGCAAAAAGTTTATTTAAGTTTAAGTTTTACCAGATAGGAAGGCTTGACGAGGTTGATAGACAAGCAATATTTGAAAGACATTTAATAAGCAGAGACCTCACGCAAAATCTTGAAACAGGGGCTGTAATAGTGTCTGAAAAAGAGGATATGTCTATAATGATAAACGAAGAGGACCATTATAGAATTCAAGCGATAGAATCGGGATTTAACTTAAAAAGCGCACTTGATAGAGCAATTGCTTTTGATAACGTTTTGTCAAGCAAAATTGAAATTGCATATAGCGAAAAACTGGGATATTTGACGAGTTGCCCCACTAACGTCGGTACTGGACTTAGAGCCTCGGTTATGCTCAATCTTCCCGCGCTAACTTTAAGTGGAAAAATTAACGGAATTATTTCTTCTATTTCCGCTCTTTCTCTAACCGTTAGAGGCGTTTACGGCGAAGGTAGTGGCGCAGATGGATATATGTATCAAATATCCAACCAAGTTTCTCTTGGCCAAAGCGAACAAGAGATTATCGAAAGCGTTAGCAAGGTAATAGACGTTGTGTGTCGCGCCGAGATTAACGAAAGACGTCAAATGCAAAAGAAAGATGGATTAAAACTTGTTGACAAAGTTACGAGAGCGTACGGCATTTTAACGAACGCAACCCTTTTATCTACTCAAGAATTGCTTGAATTTACTTCTTGGGTAAGATTAGGAGCATCTTTGGGTATAATAAATATCAATGGTAATTTAGACGAACTTATCGTATCTGCTCAACCTGCAAATTTAATTAAAAGCGCAGGAGAAAAGATGGACGCTATTAAACGTGACGAATATAGAGCGAAATTTGTTAGAGAAAAACTCTTAAAAATGACGGGAGGCAAATAAATGAGTGAAAGATTTACGGCAAACGCATCAAGAGCGTTTGATATAGCAGAAAGACTTGCCCTCAAAACGGGTGGAACTATAGGTACGGAGCATTTACTTGCAGGTATTTGCGGTGTGGAAAATAGCCTTGCATCATACGTATTGCGAGAATACGGCGTAACGCTTGAAAGACTTAGCGGAATATTCACTCCTTCTCCCACGAATATCGCTTTTCTTTCTCCTAAGGTAAAAAGTTTAATATCTATTGCAAAGAATTTCGCCGTTAAACTTTCAAACGGATATATTGACGTCGAACATTTATTAATGGCTCTACTTCAAAATGGAAATTGCGTTGCAATTAGAGCGCTTGAAAGACTCGGCGTAGATAGAGAGGCGCTATTTAATAGTTTGATAAATAGATACGCGGGTGAAGGTCAAGGCGTAGATGATAATGAAAATCAATTCGATATCCAAGGCGAATACGATTCGTTTGACGGTGAAAAAGACCAAGAAATTGCAAAACTTGGCACAGACCTCACCGAAAAAGCAAAAAAAGGTAAACTTGACCCCGTTATAGGAAGAAGTGACGAGGTTGAAAGAATTATTCAAATTTTGTCAAGAAGAACTAAAAATAATCCGGTTTTAATAGGTGAACCGGGCGTTGGTAAATCCGCAGTCGTAGAGGGATTAGCCCAAGCAATCGTAGATGGAAAAGTCCCCGAAACGCTCAAAGGGAAGAAGATTTTTTCTCTCGATATGTCAAGCGTAGTTGCGGGCACGAAATATAGAGGTGAATTTGAAGAGAGATTCAAAAACGCTATTTCAAAATTCAAAAATTCGGGCGACACAATACTTTTTATTGACGAGATTCATACCATAGTTGGAGCAGGTAGCGCAGAAGGAGCAATCGACGCTGCAAATATTTTGAAACCTATGCTCGCAAGAGGAGAACTTCAAACGATAGGAGCAACCACTCTTGACGAATATAGAAAATATATTGAAAAAGATTCCGCTCTAGAGCGTCGTTTTCAACCCGTTACCGTTAATCCTCCCTCCGTTCAAGATACTATAGCAATTCTTGCTGGACTTCGCGATAGATACGAGGCGCACCATAAAGTAAGAATAACTGACTCTGCAATAAATGCAGCAGCAGTTTTGTCGGATAGATATATAACCGATAGATATTTGCCTGATAAAGCAATCGACCTCATAGACGAGGCAAGTAGCAGAAAGAGAATAAGCGGACAAATAACTCCTCCCGATTTGACTCAAAAAGAAGAGGAAATTGAAAGACTTGAGGCAGAAAAGGCGTCTGCGGTTAAAATTGCCGAATACGAAAAAGCGGGCGATATAAAAAATAAAATCGAAAAGATAAAAGAGGAATTAACCAAAGAAAAAGAGGCTTGGGAAAACAAAAAGGCTAATACCGAACTTGCAATCGGAGAGAGCGAAATTGCCGAAATCGTAAGCAAATGGACTGGTGTACCCCTCAGTAAACTCACAGAGGACGAAAGTCAAAGACTTATTACCCTAGAGAAAGAACTACACTCAAGAGTAATCGGACAAAACGAGGCGGTAAGCGCCGTTGCAAACGCAATAAGAAGGGCAAGAGTAGGACTCAAAGAACCCAAAAGACCTATAGGTTCGTTCATCTTTTTAGGACCGACTGGCGTTGGTAAGACCGAACTTTCAAAGGCTCTCGCATCTGCGCTTTTTGGCGACGAAAACTTAATGATAAGAGTGGATATGTCCGAATATATGAGCAAAGAGAACGTTTCTAAACTCATAGGTAGCGCGCCTGGTTACGTTGGATTTGAAGAAGGCGGTCAACTCACTGAAAAGGTAAGACGCAAGCCCTATTCTGTAATTCTTTTTGACGAAATTGAAAAGGCTCATCCAGATATATTCAATATACTTTTGCAAATTCTTGACGACGGAAGACTAACTGATTCACACGGTAGAGTAGTTAGTTTCAAGAACACAGTGGTTATTATGACGTCAAACGTCGGCGCAAGCGATATCGGCAAAATGAGAAGAATAGGCTTTGATAACGCAGACCAAAAAGAGCGCGAATATGAAGAGATGAAGGAAAAGCAATATAACGCTTTGCGCGCAACCTTTAAACCTGAGTTTTTGAATCGTATCGACGATATCATAACTTTCCACAAATTAGAAAAAGAGGACGTTTCAAAGATTGCAGAACTTATGCTTGACGGACTCAAAAAGAGATTAAAAGAAAACGAAATTGATATCGAATTCGACAGCTTTGCCAAAGAATTTATCGTTGAAAAAGGTTTTGATAGCGAATACGGCGCAAGACCACTCAGACGCGCTATTCAAAAATATATCGAAAACGCTTTATCTGAAGAAATATTAAAAGGTAAAGTTAAGATAGGTGACAAAGTAAAAGTAAGCGCAAAAGAAGGTAAAATTCTTTTCAAAACTTTGCAAAAAGCCGAGACGAAATAGGAAAACGGCGCCTTAATTACGAATATATAAGTAAGAGGGAAAATCCTCAAAGTAAGGAGGTGTAGGTATGCGTATAGAACTTATCGGAAAAGACTATGTAATTTCGGAACGACTCAAAGAGATTTTAGAGAAAAAACTCACTAAACTCGATAAGTTTTTCGGTGATGACGCCGTGGCAAGCGTCGTATGCAGAAAGGAAGGCGAAAGACATACTATGGAAGTTAACGTCAAGTTCGGCGGAAGACTTGTTCGCTCGGAATATTCTAGCGACAATATGTACGACAATATCGACGTTATTCTCCCCAAGATTCAAAAACAAATTGAAAAGTATCGCACAAAACTTTCCAAAAAACTCCGTCCCGACGCATTTTCGGACTCGCAGGAAGAAATTGCTTTGCCAAAGCAGTCTAAGGTTGTGAGGGAAAAGAGATTTGAACTCGTTCCTATGACGGTAGACGAGGCTATAATGCAACTCGATTTACTGGGACACGATTTCTTCGTGTTTATGAACGAATCAACGGGAAAAGTCGGAGTTGTGTATAAACGTACCGACGGTGAAGTAGGACTACTTTCTCCCGAATACTAATACTAAATAATTAAAAAAGCCCCGAAATTTCGGGGCTTTTATTATATAAAATTTAGATTTGCGCTCTTTCCATCTTTTTCCAGTTAATAAAACTATATAAGTCGTTTGCTAAAAATGTGATAAAACAAGCAACTACTGGAACGTACTCGGTATTTGTTAGAGAGGGGATAATCCACAAAACTATCAAAACTAAATCGTTCAAACCGTATGCAAGAGCAAAGTAAGGGGAGCGTTTTGCAGTTAGAAAAACGGCAATAAAACTAGTTGCAATAGAAAGTGTGCTAACTATAAGATTTGCAGTATTGAAATATTTAAGAATAAAGTAAAATACGAAAGTTATAATTGCCGTACAAAGTATGCCAAATATGACTTCTCTTTTAGTTATGCGTTTGACTGCTACTTGGGACTTATTTCCCTTATAAGGATTTTTAAGCCAACTAACGAGCGCAACGATTGCCATCGGCAACGTCATACAAACGTATGTAATCATTTCTCCGTAATATGCGCAAGAGTAGGAGATAATTCCGTAAAGAATAGAAAATATAATTATCAAAATTTGTCCTATGGGATTTCCTTTTGCACAAAAAATTAGAGAAGTTGCTCCGATTAATGATGCAATGAGGCTCAAATACCCCTCACTACTAAACAATAAAAAAGAGGCGAGTATAACAGTAATTGAACTTAGCCAAATAATTCGTTCAAAAGGGGTAAAATATTCAATTATCGACTTAAATTTTTTCATATAAACCATTGATTAATTTTGTACTAAGTAAGAGTGAAGAGTGAATAAGTAATAAGTAATAAGTAAAAATCCTACACGGCTGTGTAGGATTTTTTTTGGCACCCCCATGGGGATTCGAACCCCAGATACCGCCGTGAGAGGGCGGCGTCCTAGGCCTCTAGACTATGAGGGCACGTTCAATGCTCGTAAATTATAGCATATTTAATTTATCAAGGCAAGCAATTAAAGCAAGTTTGACAAATTATTCCCAAAAAAAATTTTAAAATATTTTAAAAAAGCAAAAATTTGCATAATTAAGATTTGACAAGGCAAATAGTTTATGTTATTATATTTAGGCTATAATCAATCAGTTGGAGAAATACCCAAGTGGCTGAAGG
>JAZQYG010000081.1:0-5668 GCA_045633305.1 Clostridia bacterium
AAAGTTTATAAACCTATTCAAGAGAACGTAAATATTTACAATGAACTTTATTGTGAATATCTTAAACTTCACGATTATTTTGGAAAACAAAATATGGTAATGAAAAAATTGAAAAAATTTAAATAAGTTTGAATTTTTAAATTAATTTTTATTGATTAATACGGGCGGTTGTTTGTTGACAACCGCCCGTTGCTTTGGTATTATAAAAATATGGAAAAAGATTATTCAATACATTTTGAAACGACTTTTGAAACTGAAACGGGCGTATACGAGGGCGAAATCGACGAAAATGGACTTTGCAGTGGATACGGCAAATTTACCTACAAAAACGGCGACGTTTACGAAGGTGAGTGGGTTATGGGCGTTAGAGAAGGCAAAGGCAAAATGACTTACTCTGACGGCTATTATGAAGGCGACTGGAAAAAGGGCGTAAGAGAAGGAAAAGGGGTAGACTCTTTTAATAACGGATATAAGTACGAAGGAGAATTTTCGTGTGATTTGTGGCACGGCTTTGGCAAAGAAAGTTTTTCTGACGGCACTTATTTTGAGGGTGAATATTGCTTTGGTAAAAAAAATGGACGGATTCGTCACGTATTCCGTGGTGGCTATCAAGAATCTTTTTATAAGGATAATTTGAGAGAAGGTAAAAGCACTGCCGTATGGGATAACGGACTTAAAATGAGTGGTAATTACTTAAACGACAAACTCCACGGTGAGTGTGTGTGGGAAAAAGACGGAATAAAAACGGTTGAAAACTGGAAAGACGGAGAAAGAATATAAGTTGCTATAAAAAAACGCTCTTGAAGAGCGTTTTTTGTTTTTAGTTAAGCGTCGTTACAGTCGACGATTACAAGACCTGGATTATTTCCGGGTTTATACGCGCCGAAAATATTTTCAACGGAGGCGAAACTAACTTTTGACGTTTGGTACATATCAACGTGTATTGCTTTCATTGCAAGCATATTGATTGCTGACATTATTTCTTTAGAGCCTTCTTTGATTCCGTACACGTTTAATTGATTAGAAATTATGTTCGAAAGGTCGCTTTCAATGGGGGAGCGTTGGTTGTTATAACCGATAATTCCTACACTACCATTAGGTGAGGCAAGGGAGAAAAGATTATTAGATGACTCTCCTGAATAAACACTATAAACGACGTGTTCAGCCATCTTTCCGCCCGTTATTTCAAAAACTTTGTCGACCATGTTATATTTTTTGCTATTGACGGTGTAATCTATTCCATTTTGACTTGCAAGGCGAACAGATGAATCTAATTTTGATATAAGAATCGGAATTGCTTGATAGTAGTTAACGACTTCGGCAAATATCATAGATTGAACGTCTCCACCGAGAATTGCTACGTATTCGCCTTTTTCTATCTTCATTTTTTGCATTGCAGCCAAACTTACCGCAATATAATCGTAATATAAGCACTCCGTATCGCTAACGCTTTCTGGAACGGGGTATACGCAAGATTTATCGACGTATGCAAAATCGGAAAGGAAACCGTTTTCGTCAATACCTCTAACTTTTACTTTTGAGCAATATGGATGAGATTCGTCACTGCACTCTGCGCACTCACCGCAAGGAGTGTAGGCGGAAAGTAAAACGCGCTCGCCAACTTTGAGTCCGAGAGGGTTATCTGCGTCACTTATAAGACCTACCGCGGTTTTTGAGGGAATAATAGGGTAATTTGCCTTTGCTATGCCGGAATAGACAGCAAAATCGGTTTCGGTAAGACCTGCTCTTGCCACTCTAACTTTTATAAGTGAGTCCGATTCGTTTACCTTAATTTCCGTTCTTTGGATTTTATTCGTATCAGTGATTTTCCAAATGTTCATATTTACCTCGTCGATTGATTATATCACACAATATGAAAGTTGTAAAACGTTTTGCAACTCGTTGCATTAAAATTCAAAGTGGTATAACGATTAAGTCAATAATTAATAATTTTTTATTAACTTATATTAATGACTTTTTTGCAATAAGATGATATAATGCGATTAGGAGGACTATAAATAAATTTATTTATAGGAACTTTAGTATATTATGACGAAAAAACAAATACAAAAAAAGTTGTTAGATATGCATTATTCTAATAATGAAAAAACGCAAAATTTAAAAAAGAAAGTTCATCTTAAAGATTTTGCTCGTTTTGTAAGAAAAGGAATCCAAGACGGCAAAAGTGTAAATATTTGGACTGATGCTTTGCAAGAGGCGATAAATAATTTTGAAATCGTCGTAATATCTCCATCTGATGAAATTTATTATATTGATAAATCGATAGTAATCCCATCTAACAGAAGGATAGAAGCGTACGGCGCTACAATAAAATTAATGAAAGACGTAACCGTTTTATTGTTGCGCAACAGAAACGTTATTGACGGTACTCATTATCCGATAAAAGACGTTATACCGGATGAAAATATAGCAATATTCGGAGGAGTTTGGGAAGAATCGGTTACGGAAAAGGCGGGTTACGGTCTCTCTGGTAAATACGACGAAGAAAGAACCTTTTTCGGTGTGTCTACTTGCTTTTATTTTGGAAACGTCAACGGGCTTATCGTTAAAGACGTGACAATTGTCCACGCAGGAGGTTTTTCCGTGCAGATAGGTAACGTTAGCAACGGCGTTTTTGAAAATTTAGAATTTTTAGACGGTTTTGCTGACGGATTACATATCAACGGTAATTGTGAAAATATTTTTGCAAAAAACATAAGAGGTCGTGTTGCAGACGATTTGGTTGCCTTGAATATGTACGATTGGCAAAACTCGTCAATAAATTTCGGACCAACAAGATGCGTATGGTGTGAAGATTTAGAACTTTACGAAGGAAGTCCGTACAAGGCTTTTCGTATTTTACCCGGTATATATTATTACGACGATGGCACGAGCGTAGATTGTTCGCTTAACGACGCTGTTGTAAAAAACGTGAAGGGTATATCTACGATTAAAATGTATTTTCAATCCCAAGCGTATAATTTCACCACTCAGGATTGTGAAAAAGGGGATGTAGGGCGTTTAGATAACGTTTATTTTGAAGATATCGTTATAGATTTGGATTCTCCTATTGATAAATTTGACGAATATTTACGCTCTGACGAGTTAATCGGTTCTATCGGCGCGTTTGAATTAGGCTCGAATATAGGTTCTCTTTATTTGGAAGACGTCAAATTAACTCTTCACCGCGAAGAATTTCCAAATTCTTATTTAGTATGCGTAGGACCAAAGACTATAAGAAGAAAACAATTAGAATTTTTTAATCCTAACGCGAAAAGTTCGGTAAAAAATTTGTTTTTATCTAATATAACGATTAATGAAAAAAAGATGACGAAATTAGACGATTACCTCAAAGAAATTAAATTTGACGATATTTATAAAGACGGTTTTTCGTCGGGATATGGAACAATAGAAAACGTTACAATTAACTAAATTTATTAATAAAAATTATTAATTTCAGGGGGCTGAAATGTTAAGTTATTCTAATATAAGTACGTTATACGTATCACAAAAAAATGGAAACGTAAACAACACTGGGGTCTATTTCAAGAACGATAAAATGATGAACGGACCTCTACCAACTATTGAACTTGCTTTAGTAAAAGTTGCTCAAATGCGTAGAGCAGGTTATACTCAACCTTTGACTATTAAATTGCTTGACGAAGAGTATCATTTGAGTGAAACTATAAATCTTGGCAAAAAACCAAAGGCAAACCTTTCATTTCCCATTGAAAATGCAGCGGTAAGCGATATAACGATAGAACCGTTTTGCTCTGATAAAAAAGTATTGATTTCAGGCGCAAAAAAACTCTACGGATTTGTTGACGACTCCTTTAACGGCGTTAAATGTTGGTCTATCGAACTTGAAGAGGTGAGAAACGGGGCTTGGTCTTTTTCCGAGTTATACGTGAACGGCAAACCTGCAAACAGAACGAGATATCCTCATACAGGATTTTTATATCCGCAAGAAGTAGAAAAAAGAGAGTGGCGAGAGCAATCAAGTTGGTTTATCGCTAAAGATAATGATATCCCAAACACTTTCAAGAGTATACTCGGTGCAAAAATTCGTTTCCGCCATTTTTGGATTGAAGAACAATTAGACGTAGCAAGTTATGATTTTGAAACAAGAAAGTGCGTCTTTGACGGTAGAACTAGCATGAACGTTACCGAAGAGCGTAATAAAGATGCAACGATGGAGTATTTCATTGAAAATCTCGCAGAAGCCTTTGGTAGAGAAGGAGATTTCTATCTTGATAAAGAGTTAGGTAAATTATACTATCTGCCCTTAAACGGACAAACCAAAGAAAATACTGAAATTTACGCTCCTGTAATTGATAAATTGATAGTGATTGACGGTGGCGACGACGGCGTTCAAGGAATACGTTTTAAAAACATTAAATTTGCATATACAAAAGGTGATTATCAACCTTTACGTGCAGTAAAAGATAGAGCAGCGTTTAGCGGTGATTCAAACGATTACGATTTAGTAAATAACGAAGTGATTGAAAAAGTTGGCGCTGATTATCAATGCTCGGCAGGTTTGTTTGGGGCTGTTGAGTTTAAAAATGCTCATCACTGTAGCGTAAATAATTGCGAATTCGTTTCACTTGGTGGATACGGCGTAAAAATAATGGAAGGTTGTCATCATATCTTGGTGGAAAACTGTAAACTTCATTATTTAGGTGGAGGCGGTGTTTCTATCGGCGGTGGTAATATAAATAGTGCAAAAGAGCGTTGGACGCACGATATCAAAGTAAACAAATGTGATATAACAAAACTTGGACAAAGATACTTAGCCGGATGCGGAATTTTGTTGATGGATGCATATGATTGCGAGTTGACGGAAAATGAAATTCACGATTTTTACTATTCCGGAATTTGTCTTGGTTGGGTTTGGGGTTATGCTCCCTCTATAACTCACGGAAATATAGTTCGTAAAAACCATATTTACGATTTAGGAAAGGGCGAATTATCCGATATGGGCGGGGTATATACTCTTGGTAGGCAAGACGGAACAATCGTTTCTGAAAACGTAATCCACGACATAAAGAGTCGCGATTACGGCGGATGGGCTTTATATGCAGACGAAGGTTCTCAAAATATCGTATTTGAAAACAATTTATGTTACAACGTATCGCAAAACTGTTTTCATCAACATTATGGTCGTATGAACGTTGTACGTAACAACGTTTTTGCAAATGCAGACGAGGCTCTAATAAAATGTACGCACAAAGAAGCTCAAGCGGGTGTCGTTGCTTACGATAACGTGTTCTTACCTAATGAAAAACCAGTATACTTTACTTGTTCACCGCTTTATTTTGCTACTGATAATAACGTTATTTACGCAAATAAAAAAGAGTTAACGATGCTTGTAGTAGGAGAGGAAAAGGCTAATCTTGATAAAGTACGCAAAGAATTTCTTTGGGATACTTATTCCGAAGTAAAACCTCCCATTGATTTAGAAAAATGCAAAAAGTTATTTTTGAATAAAAAATAATAAATGATTTTACATTGTAAAAAACGCCGATTATTCGGCGTTTTTTTAATTGTTTGATATACAAATAAACTTTCAATTGCAACCTTTTTAACTTTTGAAATTTAATAAAATTATCGTGTAACTTGACACGATAATTTTATTGTATTATATTGTATTATATTGATTTAAAAC
>JAZQYG010000082.1:0-17815 GCA_045633305.1 Clostridia bacterium
ACTGAAGAAGAACCGTGGAGTACGATAGGGAATTCGGGAAGACGTTTGCAAACTTCTTCTAAGATATCAAAACGAAGTGCGGGAGGAACGAGGATACCTTTCTCGTTTCTGGTGCATTGTTCGGGTTTGAATTTGTATGCGCCGTGTGAAGTTCCGATTGCGATTGCAAGGGAGTCAACTCCGGTTTTGGATACGAATTCTTCTACTTCTTCGGGTCTGGTGTAAGACTCTTTGCCGTGTTCAACTTTTACGTCGTCTTCGATACCAGCGAGAGTTCCGAGTTCGCCTTCTACTACTACGCCGTGGTCGTGAGCGTATTCAACAACTTTTTTGGTAAGAGCGATATTCTCTTCGAAAGAAAGGTGTGAACCGTCAATCATAACCGAGGTGAATCCACCGTCGATACAAGCCTTACAGGTCTCAAAATCTGGACCGTGGTCAAGGTGAAGTGCTACGGGGATTTCGGGGCACTCGAGATCTGCTGCTTCAACGAGTTTTACAAGATAGGTGTGGTTAGCGTATGCTCTTGCACCTTTGGAAACTTGAAGAATAACGGGAGAGTTCTCTTCTTTGCACGCTTCAGTGATACCCTGAACGATTTCCATATTGTTTACGTTGAAAGCGCCGATAGCGTACCCGCCTTCGTATGCCTTCTTAAACATTTCTTTGGTTGTTACTAATGCCATATATATGACCTCCAAAAAATTAATTTTATCAAAAGTATAATTATTATATCACTAAATAGTGATTTTGACTACTTTTTTCGCCTTGATTTATTTAAGATTTTGCAAAATTATAAGGTATTTTTGCAGTTCTTCTTTTGATTCGGGTAGATTGTGTTCAAGATAATTTCCACACTCTTTGGGAGCGTTTCCCGGAATCTCGTTCAATTCAAGGGCTTTTTGCAGGCAGGATATCGTAAGGGCAAGAGCCTCCTCTTTTTGAACGTCTCTAAGTAGAAGATAAAAACCCGTTCTGCATCCCATAGGACCGAAGTACAAAACTTTATCCGATAAAGATGAGTTTCTATAAACGGTTGCAAGTAAATGTTCTATCGTGTGCAAACATTGAGGTGATATATAGTCTCCGCCGTTTGGAGTTTTGAACCTCAAATCGTAGGTAATTACGTCGCCTTGAACCGTCGATAGGTAAAAACCTTTGTCGTGGCAGGAGTGGTCTATTTCAAAAGAGTGAATTTTTTTCATTATAAATTGTTTTCTTTTGCAAGCAAGTCTATATAATCGCGAAGTCTATCAAGGTCGTCTCTCGTGTAGTAGTCGATATAGATTCTACCTTTTGTGTCGTTACCTATCGCGCGAACTTTGGTTGCAAATACTCTTTGCATATCGCCTATTAAATTGCGGAGTTCAACGCTTTGCGCCTCCGTTTTATTTTTGACGTAACGCTCGGGGTTTAAGTAGCGTCTAACTTGTTTTTCAAGGTCACGGACGGTGAGTTTGCCTTCCGCTGCTTGAGTTGCGAATTTGATTTGAGTATCCGCGTCGTCAACTACGACGAGCGCTCTTGCGTGACCGGACGAAAGTTTACCAAGTCTAACCAGTTCGATAACGGGAGGAGTAAGAGAAAGAAGTCTCAATACGTTGGTGACTGCCGAACGGCTTTTGCCGATACGAGCGGCAACCGTCTCTTGCGTGCAATCAAAGTGTTCCATAAGTTGTTTGATTGCAAGAGCAGCCTCTATGGGGTTAAGGTCCTCTCTTTGAAGGTTTTCGATAAGAGCAATTTCTTTTATCTGTCTGGGATTATAATCTCTTACGATAACGGGGAGGGTAGTAAGACCTGCAAGACGAGCGGCGCGGAAACGACGTTCACCAGCAATTATCATATATCTTCCGCCACCAGACGGAATTACTACGATAGGCGAAATAACGCCGTGAATCTTTATCGATTCGGCGAGTTCGCGAAGAGCGTTTTCTTCAAAAGTTTTTCTGGGCTGGTCGGGGTTGGGGTCTATAAGATAAACGGAAATTTGTTCGATACCGTCTCCTATAACCGTCGTTTTAACCGGAGTTTTTACGATTTCTTTGTCCTCTTCGGATAAAATGTCGTTATCTTCTTCCATATCGGAAAAAAGAGCCTCTAAACCTTTGCCTAAACCTTTTTTAGCCATAGTACCTCCTTAACTCTTCAACTTGTGACGAGCCATAAATTCTTTATTGAGCGCCTTGTACGCTTTTGCTCCCGCGCAACCTTTGTCGTAAAGGGCAACGGGAAGTCCGTGGCTGGGCGCTTCCGCCAAACGGATATTTCTCGGAATTGCAGTTTGATAAAGTTTTTTACCGAAAAATTTAGCAACCTCTTCGGTAACTTGTTTGGAAAGATTGTTTCTATTGTCGTAAAGTGTCAAAACTACGCCGTCGATATCAAGGTCGGGATTTAAGTGCTTTTTGACGAGTTTGACCGTGTTCATAAGTTGCGCTAGTCCTTCAAGAGCGAAAAATTCGCATTGAATAGGAATCAAAACGCTATTTGAAAAAGTCAAAGCGTTGATAGTCAATAGCCCAAGCGACGGGGGACAATCTATAAAAATAAAATCAAATTTGTTTTTTAGTGCGGTAAGTTTGTCTTTGAGAACGTACTCCCTTCTTTTTTCTACGCTTGCAAGTTCAACCTCTGCTCCTGCAAGGTCAATGTTTGAGGGAAGAACGCGCAAAGTGTGAATTTTCGTGCGTTGATATATGCTAAGGTCGGCAGGGTCCGCTCTATCAACGATAATGTCGTAAATAGATTTATTCGACTTGGCTTTTTCTACTCCAAGTCCACTGGACGCGTTTCCTTGCGGGTCCATATCTATGACGAGTATCTTGTATCCTTCTAATGCAAGATAGGACGCAAGGTTGATACAAGTAGTAGTTTTGCCTACTCCGCCTTTTTGATTAGCAAAAGCGATAACTTTTCCCATAAGTACCTCATTTTGGTAAAATTTACCATATTTCAATAAGT
The DNA here is from genome assembly GCA_045633305.1 of Clostridia bacterium. Taxonomy (GTDB): domain Bacteria; phylum Bacillota; class Clostridia; order Christensenellales; family RUG350; genus RGIG2224. The sequence continues at coordinate 2,965 of JAZQYG010000082.1, forward strand.
ATAACACAATACGCTCAAAATTTCATCAATTTTGAGCAAAAAAGCAAAATTATGATATAGGTTTTATTCTAGGCTTGTTTTGACCTCTTGGATAACGCTTGGGAGTGGGCGCGATTTTTTCTATAACAATCAAACATCTCGTGTCCGCGTATTCGCCAAGGGTATAGTTTACGCATTTCTTGATTTTTCCACCGAGAATATCAAGAGCCTTTTTGGACAGTTCAAGTTCGCTTTCGTCCGTTTTGTACGCAAGAAATAGTCCGCCTACTTTAACTAAGGGCAAACAGTATTCAAGAAGGGTTGGAAGGGAGGCAACCGCGCGAGCAGTAACGATATCGAAAGACTCTCTTTTTTCGCTAAGACCCAAGTCTTCCGCTCTTGCTTGAATAGCGTGAGCGTTGTTTAGCGAAAGAAGGGATATTGCCTCGTTTAAGTAATTAACCTTTTTTAAGGTGGAGTCCACCAAGGTAAACTCCGCCTCGCTTGCAATAGCAAGAGGAATTGCCGGGAATCCTCCTCCCGAGCCTACGTCGCAAATTTTATCTTCTTTTTTGATAAAAGTAAGGGAGACGAGACTGTCTGCAAAATGTTTATAAGCAGACTCGTGCTCGCTAGTGATTCTAGTTAAATTGAATTTTTCGTTATATTCGGTCAAAATCTCGTAAAAGCGAACCATTGAATCGATTTGCTTTTGGTCGAGGTTTATCGAAAAATCTTTAAATGCGTTTACTAATATTTCTTTCATATATACATTATAAAACAATTTAGTAAAATTTGCACTTGTTTTGACGAGGTTATTGCAAAAAAGTCCGACCTGTGTTAAAATTTTAGAAAAGGAGACGAATATGGATATTTTTGAAGTGTTTGACAAAAGATACAGTTGTAGAAAATATACGGACGAAAAGGTGGACAAGAACTTGCTCGTAAAAATTATCGATTCGGCTCGTCGCGCGCCCTCCGCGTGCAACGGTCAGCCGTGGCATTTTATAGCGGTGACCGACCCCGAAAGAGTTAAAAAAGTGTCCGAGGCAACGAGAAAAGGGGGTATCGGTATCAACAAATTTACCGAAAACGTTCAATCCTTTATCGTTTTACTAAAAGAAACTCCTTTGGTCAATCGTATAGCAAAACTCATATCGCACGACTACACGCCTAACGACGTCGGAATTGCTATGGCAACTATGACCTATACCGCTACCGCGCTTGGACTTGGTAGTTGTATAATGGGGTGGTTTGACGAAAAAAAGGTTATGGAAGCGCTTGACGTACCTAAAGGAAAAATACCACAACTTATTCTTGCCGTGGGTTATCCCGCAGAACAAGGCAGAAATCCCAAGAAAAAAGAGTTAAGCGAAATATGTTCTTTCGATAGGTACGGCAACAAGGAATTTATTGAGGAGTAAATATGGAATTTTTAAATGATAATATAGGAATTATAACTCTCGTTTTAGGTTTAGCCGTTCTTATAATACTTGTAAGACTGGTTATGCAAAGCAATTCGCTCACTAAAAATCTTATTACCAAAAAGTTTTCCTTTGAAAACCTTTGCGAAACGGATAAAGATAGCGGTGAGAAGAATTTCGTACTCATTATTGCAAACAAAACTTTGAACGATACGAGCATCACGGACGTAGGATTTATGCTAGACGGTCAAACTTTTTCCTACAACGCGGAATTTCGCGCGCAAAACGGTTTCACTTCTGGTGATAAAGCGGTTATATCACAGAGAAGTTCAATCAAACTTTGCGTAAAACTTGAAGATTTTGAGACCGCTATATTCAAGTTTAAGCGTAGCGCCAAAATTAAAAAACTACGCGCCTACGTCGTTGATAGTTCGGGATTTATGACCTCCGCGCCCGTGAAGAGAGTGCAAAGAGTAGTCAAGGAAGACTATCACGCTATGCTCAACGCGTTGAGAATTATGAGAATAGAAAAAGCAAAACAAGAGGGCGTAAGACCTGCTTTTTCGGACAAAATCAAAGGTTTGTTTGTGAGAAAAAAATCAAAAAGAACACCCCCCGTTATTATATATAACGATAACCTTATTCAAACTATCGATAAAGAAGAAATAGTACTCGAAGTTTCGGATTCGGAGTGTCAGGTAGAGGAAATACGACAAGATGAAAATAACTGACCTATTAGTAAATTTTGGAACGAAACAAGTATTCGATAATTTTTGTTTAGATATAGAGGATAACTCCGTAACCGCGATTTTAGGCGCGTCGGGGGTAGGTAAAACCACTCTTTTGAACGCTATTAGCGGACTTATTGACTATCAAGGAAAAATAGAGGGAGTAGGGCGCGTTGCTTACGTTTTTCAAGAGGCAAGGCTAGTGCCTACTTTGACTGTTAAACAAAATTTATTATACGCGTTAGGTAAAAAAGACGAGCAAACGCTCTCAAAAATCGACGCTATTTTGGATTTGGTAGGCTTAAAAGGAGAAGAGGATTCTTTTCCCTCCGAACTTAGCGGAGGTATGGAGAGTAGGGTGAGTTTAGCCCGCGCCTTTTTGTCCGAGGCGAGCCTACTTTTGATGGATGAGCCTATGCGCTCTTTGGACGCGGTCACGAGAGCAAAATTAATCGAGGATATCAATTCCATTTTGAAGGTATATCCTCGTACCGTTTTGATGGTAACCCACGACGTGAGAGAGGGTATTGCACTTGCTAGTCGTATCGTCGTACTTAAAGGAGAGAGGGCGCGTATCGTTTTGGACGAGAAAATATCCAAAGATATGACCGAAGAGCAAAAGACTCTATTAGAGTCCAGAGTTTACAGCGCTATAGAATAATTTAGTCAAAAGGAGAGAGGTCTCGTTGCTCTCCCGTTTTGAAGAATATTTTCATTTCGTACTCTTCGCTAAGCGTGGCGAGGAGTACTTTTTGTAATTCGATATTTTTTGCGGAAAGTTTTTCTTTGAGCCAGTCGGTAGATTTATCAAGGGAGGCAAGATTATTTTCCATAATTACCCCGTCTACGATAACGTTGGCAAGAGGGGCTTTTTGTTCGACCTCTATTTTCATATCGTTAGGAGTGAGAGGTTTAACTCCAGATTTTGGAAGGAAGGAAAATCTTCCGTTAGTTTCCATTACTGCAAACTCCACGTCGCTAACGTCAAAATATCCAGCGTATCTTGCCTCGGCTAAAAATTCGTTAACGTCAACTTTTGCATTTGCAAGATTTTCTCCCAAAATTTTTCCGTTTTTAATTAAGGTAATAGGCGTTCCCACTAAAAAACGCCTTGCTTTTATTGATTTAATAGATATATACGACACCAGTACCGACACGAGCGCGTAAATAATCATAGCAATTATCGGAAAAAGAAAGGGCGTTTCGCCTACTGCAAGTTCGGAGGCAATCGAGCCTATCGTGATACCTACCACGTAATCAAAAAATGAAAGTTGGGAGATTTGTTTATTGCCCATAAGTTTGGTGAGCGCGAATAAAAGAACTATGGACACTATCGCTTTGATAACGATACTCAAAACGTCGGAGGCAATAAGTTCTTTTTCAGTAAAAGTAAAATAATCGGTAATCATATTTTTTCCTCTTACCGATTATGGACGGGAATCTAATTTTTTATACAAAAAAAGGCTAGCGAAATTATAATTCGTTAGCCTTTTTGATTAGTTTTGTTTACGCTTCTGCGCCGATTACGGCTTTGATACGTCTGACTACGCTTGAGAGTGCAATTTCCTATGATTTTTATTAAAAACTAATCATTAACAGATGATTTGGCTTCTATTTTTGCATATTTTTTGAATATTTTATAAATGCCACATCTCCAACAAAGAACCATACCCATTACTGCTCCCACTACTGCTTGAAGTATTTGATAAGGCATTTTTAATATAGCATATTCAGGCGTGCTATATATAAACGCTCTTCCTAAAGAGTATCCAACTATCATAATGATTGCGCCGATTGTTACACCGATTCCCGATGAAATAATAGGATGTTTTTTCATTACGTAATGGGAAAATACGGAAATTACAACTGCCTGTATTCCGTGCGTTACCAAGGACACAAACATAGGTGTTGGGTAGAAGAATAAATCCCCAAGAAATGCGCCCACACCACCAACCATAAATGCTGAAAACGGGGTTAACATTATTGCCGCAAGGCAAATAACTACGTCGTTCATATACAGGTGCCCACCGGGAACAGGAATACCAAATGAACTCATCGCTACGTTTAACGCCATAAACATTGCCGTGATACACAAATAAACGGTACTTTTAACATAAGTATTTTTCATATATTTCTCCTTGACTTTGCTTTTTAATATTATACAATATTTTTGGTTATATTAAAATAATCAAAATAGGAGTTTTTTATAATACCAGATAAAATATGTTATAGACGAAAAAAGTAGTATTCCTGTATTTAAAACTCTATTATTATTTTAGAGACGACATTGTTCAACGCGTTTTTTTATAATTTGGATTACGCTTCTGCGCCGATTACGGCTTTGATACGTCTGACTCCGCTTGAAGAGGATTGTTCTTTGGTTATTTTGAAAGAAACGAGTTCCGCCGTGTTTTCTGCGTGTGGTCCTCCGCAAATTTCTTTGGATACGTTTCCGATAGTGTACATTTTAACTACGTCGCCGTATTTGCTTTCAAATAGTCCGATAGCCCCTTCCGCTTTTGCCTTTTCTACAGTCGTTTCTTCGCATACGACGGGAATTTTTGCATTGATTGCCTCGTTTACGAGTTTTTCAACTTCTTCTATTTCTTCTTTGGTCATAGGTCTTGAAAAACTAAAGTCGAAACGAAGTCTTTCCGCCGTGATATTGCTACCGCGTTGAGCAACTTCTTCGGAGAGAACTTTGCGAAGAGCGGAGTGCAAGAGGTGCGTAGCGGTATGTAGTCTTGCCGTTTGAACGGAGTTGTCTGCAAGACCGCCTTTGAACTTTTGTTCTGCGCCTGCTTGAGATTTTTGTTGGTGCTCTGCAAAGGCTTGTTTGTACGCCTCGATATCAACCGTCATTTCTCTTTCTTTTGCAAGTTCCTCGGTGATTTCAACGGGGAAACCAAAGGTGTCGTATAGTCTAAATGCCGTTTTGCCGTTGATTACCGTGCCACCTGCTTTTTTGATGAAGAAAGATACTTTTTCGAATTCTTTTAATCCTTGTTCGAGAGTCTTTCCGAAACGTTCTTCTTCAAGTTTGAGTTCGCTCAAAATCTTGTCCGCGTTTCTTCCAAGTTCGGGATAAATATCTTTGTATTGATTGATATAAAGTTCGGCAAGTTGACAAATAGCGCCTGCAGGGAGTTCGAGTTTCATACCGAATCTAACCGCTCTACGAATAAGTCTACGGAGTACGTATCCTTGGTCAACGTTAGATGGCGTTACGCCTCTATCGTCACCGATAATGAAGGTAGACGTTCTCGTGTGGTCGGCTACTATTCTCATAGCCTTGGTTATTTCTTCGCTTTGGGTGTAACTCTTGCCCGAGAGTTTTTCAAGAAGGTTAATTGCAGGCATAAAGATATCCGTTTCGTACACCGATTTTTTGCCTTGCATAATGCATATAGTACGCTCGAGGCCCATACCCGTATCAACGTTTTTGCGAGAGAGAGGCTCAAAAGTGCCGTCTTGCGTTTTGTTATACTGCATAAATACGTCGTTCCAAATTTCAAGATATTTACCACAGTCGCAAGCGGGGGAGCAATCGGGAGAGCAAGGCTCTTTGCCCGTATCTATAAACATTTCGGTGTCAGGTCCGCAAGGTCCGGTAATGCCGGCAGGTCCCCACCAGTTGTTTTCTTTGGGGAGGAAGAAAATCTTTTCTCTGGGTATTCCGCACTCCTCCCAAATTTTAGCCGATTCTTCATCTCTCGGACAGTTCTCGTCACCTGCAAATACGCTGACTGCAAGTTTTTCAACGGGAATATTGAGTTCTTCCGTCAAAAATTTGTAACTCCAAGAAATCGCCTCTTTTTTGAAATAATCACCGAGCGACCAGTTGCCGAGCATTTCGAAGAAGGTGAGGTGGGACGCGTCGCCAACTTCGTCAATGTCTCCCGTACGCACGCACTTTTGTACGTCGGTAAGTCTATTTCCTGCGGGGTGTTTTGCTCCGAGAAGATAGGGAACGAGAGGGTGCATACCCGCCGTGGTAAATAGTACGGTAGGGTCGTTTTCGGGAATAAGAGATGCCGAAGATATTACGCTGTGTCCGCGCTCAGCGAAAAAGTCGAGATATTTTTTTCTTAATTCGTTTGCTTTCATAGTTTTCTCCGAATATTTTATGTCGATTATTATAGCAATAAGAAAAAGTTTTTGCAACTTTTTTAAAGTGGTTTTGTTATTAATAATAATATTTTAGTAAATAAATAATATTAAACAATATATAAATTATAAAATTCCTAACAATCCTTATACTTTGCTTGCAAAAAAAATTTTTTTGGTGTAAAATGAATCAAAATGGCGAAAAGCCCCCGTTGACCTTTTGTTTGCAACGTTGCGTAGGCAAAAGAGTATTAATTTTTATGTTGTTATTAAATTTTTAAGGAGATATAGATTATGGCTAATATCACTAAAGATATGCTTATCGTAGACGCTCTCAAAGAGGGTAACGTAGAAAAAATGGCTGAAGTTCTCCGTAACTTCGGTATGCACTGTTTAGGTTGCGCGCTTGCTCGTGGCGAAACTATAGAAGAGGCTGCTGCCGTTCACGGCGTAGACGCAGACGAAATGGTTGCCGCTTTAAACGAGGCAGCGAACGCTTAACGTTTTTGGTTGATTACCCCTGCGGTAATCCGCAGGGGAATTTTTTTATTGAGGTGTAACGTGACGGATATTAATAAAATCTGGGATGAATCGCTCGAACATCTCTCCACGCAAGTTAGCGCGGTGAGTTACGACGTATGGATAAAAAATCTTGAACCTTACTGCATAGATAGCAGTGAGTTCGTTCTCGTTGCGCCCTCACAGTCTGCAAAAAGAATAGCGAACGACAATTATATTTCCAAAATTTACGAATCGATAAAACTCGTCAATCCTATGGTGATGGGCGTAGTAGTTATTACCGAGGACGAAAAAGAAAAATATCGCTCTAGTGTAAAAGCGCCAGAGAAAAAGGAAAGTGATAGCGAGGTAAAAGTGGACGAAGGACTTTCAATGGTTGCAAAGTACACCTTTGAAAATTTCGTCGTAGGACCTTCCAACCAGTTCGTACACGCTGCCGCTCGCGCAGTTGCAGAGTCCCCCGGTGGAAAGTACAATCCTTTGTTTATCTACGGAGGAGTTGGACTTGGCAAAACTCACCTTATGCACGCTATCGGCAATTGCGTAAAATCCGAAAGACCGGATTATAGAGTAATTTACGTTTCGGCGGAGCACTTGACTAACGAACTCGTCGACACTATAAGAAATTCTCAAGATAGAGAACGCAATAAGCAGTTCCGCGACAAATATCGTAACGCAGACCTACTTATGATAGACGACGTTCAGTACATAGCGGGTAAAGCGGGTACGCAAGAGACTCTGTTCCATATATTTAACGACCTTTTCCAAAACGGTAAACAAATAGTTATGACCTCGGATAGACCTCCCAAGGATTTTGACAAAATCGAGGAAAGACTAAAAACCCGTTTCGAGTGGGGACTTCTTGCGGATATTTCTGCTCCCGATATTGAAACTCGTATTGCGATACTCGAAAAGAAAGCAGAGCAAGACGATAATTACGTTCCAAGCGAAGTTTTGAGATTTATCGCCTCAAAAGTTGAATCTAACATCAGAGAAATGGAAGGGCTTTACCTTAAAGTCGTATTTTACTCTGAACTCGTTGGCAAACAAATATCTATGGAGACGGCAAGAGAGGCGCTCAAAGATTACATAGACGACAATACCTACACCGTTGACGTAGACACCATAATCGACGCTACTTGCGACTTTTTTAGAGTTAGACGCGAGGACCTTTGCGGAAAACGTAGAAATAAAGAAATCGTAGAGCCGAGGATGATTTGTATGTATCTTATTTGCGATATGCTCGAACTTCCTCTTATGGCAATCGGCGCTGCAATCGGCGGAAGAGATTACACTACGGTAATTCACGCAAGGGACAAAGTCGAAGGACTTATAAGAGTAGACGAAAAAAAGAGAACTCAAGTCAAGGACCTCAAAGACCGAATCTTGAAAAGATAGTTTTTTGAAAAAAGGTTAAAAATTTCTTGTTTTTGAGATAAAAATGTTTGACACATTTGTCAAATGTTGCTAAAATAATTAAGCCTATGCTTATGTATAGGCAATTTATGTATTTGTCTTAGGCGCACGCGTTGCAATTTGTGCGAAAAGGAGAAATGGACAGTTTATCTATAGGAGAATTGCCTAAAGACCGATTAGTCGTCGGATTTAAGCAAGTATTAAGAGGAATTGAAGAAGGCACGGTAAGGTGTGTTGTCGTGGCTTCCGATGCAGATGCTTTTATAGTTGACAAGGTAAAAGAACTGGCAACTGAGCGTGGCGTAGAAATTTCAGAGTGTCAAAGCAAAGAACTTCTCGGAAAACTATGCAAAGTTCAAGTGCCTACTGCTACCGCTGCTATCAAGGCGTCGAAATAGTGAGTGTGTCCGCAGGGTTGCTGGACTCATCCGAAAAATCTGAAAGGAGGTAAGATATGCCAACTATTAATCAGCTTATTAGGAAAGGTAGAGTAAGACAAACCAAAAAGTCACTTGCACCTATCATGGACAAGTGTCCTCAAAAGAGAGGAGTATGTTTGTCAGTTACCACTACGTCACCCAAAAAGCCTAACTCGGCTATGCGTAAAATTGCCCGTGTAAGACTCGTTAACGGTATGGAAGGTACTGTGTACATTCCCGGTATCGGTCACAACTTGCAAGAGCACAGCGTAGTATTAATCCGTGGCGGAAAAGTCAAGGATTTACCGGGTGTTCGTTATCACATTATTCGTGGTACGTTGGATACGGCGGGTGTTGCTAAGCGTAATCAGGCTCGTTCAAAATACGGCGCTAAGCGTCCTAAATAAATAAAATTCGGATGAAGTTCGCCCAAAGAGGCGACAGTTACCAAAAGGAGGATTTAATATGCCAAGAAGAAGTGGCGTACCTAAGCGTGACGTTTTGCCCGATCCTATTTATAACAGCAAAGTAATAACCAAACTCATCAATCAGGTTATGTACGATGGCAAAAGAGGAACGGCGCAACGTATCGTTTATGATGCATTTAAAATAGTAGAAGAAAAAATGGCACAGGGCGCAATGGACGTTTTCAACAAAGCACTTGAAAACATCATGCCCGTACTTGAAGTTAAAGCAAGAAGAGTTGGTGGTTCTACTTACCAAGTTCCGCTCGAAATCAGAGCAGACCGTAGACAAACCCTCGGTATCAGATGGCTCGTTGCTTACTCCAGAAAGAGAAGCGAAAAGACCATGGATATGGCTCTTGCAGGCGAAATAATGGACGCGTACAACAATACCGGCGCATCCGTTAAAAAGAGAGAAGAAACGCACCGTATGGCGGAAGCAAACAAAGCGTTTGCACATTTCCGTTGGTAATTCAGTGAGGGAACAATGCCGAGAGAATATACATTAGAAAATACCAGAAATATAGGCATTATGGCGCACATCGACGCTGGTAAAACCACGACGAGTGAGCGTATCCTTTACTATACTGGTAGAGTTCACAAATTAGGTGAAACGCACGAAGGTGCTGCTACCATGGACTGGATGGAGCAAGAACAAGAGCGTGGTATTACTATCACTTCTGCTGCTACTTCTACTCAATGGAGAGGCACTCGTATAAACCTTATCGACACTCCGGGTCACGTAGACTTCACCGTAGAGGTTGAACGTAGTTTGCGTATACTTGACGGCGTTATTGCACTTTTCTGTGCAAAGGGCGGTGTAGAACCCCAGTCCGAAACGGTATGGCATCAGGCAACCAAATATCACGTACCCCGTATAGCGTTCGTTAATAAAATGGATATCAACGGTGCTAACTTCCAAGGCGCTGTAGATATGATGAGAGAAAGACTCAAAACCAACGCTATACCCATCGAACTTCCTATCGGTAAGGAAGATTCATTTATCGGAGTAGTTGACCTTGTTCGTAACAATGCTATCGTTTACCACGACGTAGAAGGTAAGGATATGCGCATTGAGGAAATCCCTGCTGATATGAAAGATGCAGCAGAGGTTGCTCGTGCAGAAATGTTCGAGGCTCTTGCAGAGTGTGACGACGACTTCATGATGAAATATCTTGAAGGCGAAGAAATCACTTTTGAGGATATCCAAAAAGCAATAAGAGTTGCTACTATATCTATGAAGATGACCCCCGTACTTTGCGGTAGTTCTTATCGTAATAAGGGTGTTCAAGCACTTCTCGATGCAGTAGTTGACTACTTGCCTTCACCTTTAGACGTACCTGCTGTTACGGGAACTAAACCTAGAAGCGAAGAGGAAATTACCAGACAATCTTCAGACGAGGAATCTTTCTCAGGTCTTGCATTTAAAATTATGGCAGACCCCTTCGTTGGAAAACTCGCATTTTTCAGAGTTTACAGCGGTGTTTTGAAATCGGGTTCATACATCTATAACTCGACTAAAGACAAGAAAGAACGTGTTGGTAGACTTTTACGTATGCACGCTAATAGTCGTCAAGACATAGAAGAAGCATACGCAGGTGATATCGTTGCTATCGTAGGTCTCAAAGAAACCGGTACTGGTGATACTCTTTGTGACGAGAAAGCACCCATCATCCTTGAAAGTATGGAATTCCCCGACCCCGTTATTCAGGTTGCTATCGAGCCCAAGAGCAAAAACAGCCAAGAAAAAATGGCTATCGCGCTCGTTAAACTCGCAGAAGAAGACCCCACCTTCAAAACTTACACTGATAAAGAAACTGGTCAGACCGTTATTGCAGGTATGGGTGAGTTGCACCTTGATATTATCGTAGATAGACTTTTCAGAGAGTTCAAAGTAGAAGCAAACGTTGGTAAACCCATGGTTGCATACCGCGAAACTATTAGAAAGACCGTTAACTGCGAAGGTAAATACGTTCGTCAGTCTGGTGGTAAAGGTCAATACGGACATTGTAGACTTATTCTTGAACCTCTCGAACCCGGTTCCGGATACGAATTCGTGGACGAAATCGTTGGTGGTGTAGTTCCCAAGGAATACATCCCCGCAATCGACGCAGGTATTCAAGACGCTGCAAAATCAGGTGTTATCGCAGGATACGAAATGGTTGACTTTAGAGCAAGACTCGTTGACGGAAGTTATCACGAAGTTGACTCGTCTGAAATGGCGTTTAAGATTGCTGGTTCTATGGGATTCAAGGACGGTGCAGTTAAAGCAAACCCCGTACTCTTAGAACCCGTTATGAAGGTAGAAGTTACCATGCCTGAAGAATATCTCGGAGACGTTATGGGAAGCATAAGCAGTCGTAGAGGTCAAATCCAAGGTATGGAAATGAGAAACGGCGTACAGGTAGTAGACAGCCTTATTCCGCTTAGCGAAATGTTTGGTTACGCTACCAACCTTAGAAGTAACACTCAAGGAAGAGGTAACTTCTCTATGCACTTCTCGCACTACGAAGAAGTTCCCGCATCTATTGCTAAAGACTTTATCGCAGCGCACAACAAGGATTAATCATTCGGAAACGGATGTAAAAATTAAAAAACAAAAACAATAATTCCAAAAAATTTAGGAGGAAACAAAAATGGCAAAGGCTAAATTCGAAAGAACGAAACCGCACGTTAACATTGGTACTATCGGTCACGTTGACCACGGTAAGACCACTTTGACCGCTGCAATCACTATGACTCTTGCAGCAAAAGGTCAAGCACAAGCTATGAAATATGACGAAATCGATAAGGCTCCCGAAGAGAGAGAAAGAGGTATTACCATCAATACCGCTCACGTTGAGTACGAAACCGCAAATCGTCACTACGCACACGTTGACTGTCCTGGTCACGCTGACTACGTTAAGAACATGATTACCGGTGCTGCTCAAATGGACGGCGCTATCCTCGTAGTTGCATCTACCGACGGTCCCATGCCCCAAACCAGAGAGCACAACCTTCTCGCTCGTCAGGTTGGTGTTCCTTACATCATCGTATTCATGAACAAAGTAGACCAAGTAGACGACCCCGAACTTCTCGACCTCGTTGAAATGGAAATCAGAGAACTTCTCTCTGAATACGGATTCCCCGGAGACGATACCCCCATCATCAAAGGTTCTGCTCTTAAAGCACTCGAAGCTGCTGCAGGCGGAAACGTTGACGGTGACGCAAGCAAATGTATCTACGAACTTATGGATGCAGTTGACTCTTACATCCCCGAACCCGAAAGAGCAACCGACAAGCCCTTCCTTATGCCTGTCGAAGACGTATTCACCATCACCGGTCGTGGTACCGTTGCTACCGGCCGTGTAGAAAGAGGTGTTGTTAAAGTTGGTGACAAAGTTGAAATCGTTGGTCTTTCCGCTGAGCGTAAAGAAACCACCATCACTGGTCTTGAAATGTTCAGAAAACTTCTTGACGAAGCTGGCGCTGGTGACAACGTTGGTGCACTTCTTCGTGGTATCCAAAGAAATGAAATCGAGAGAGGACAAGTTCTTGCTAAACCCGGAACTATCAATCCCCACACTCACTTCACTTCTCAAGTTTACGTTCTTACCAAAGATGAAGGTGGACGTCACACTCCTTTCTTCAACGGATATCGTCCTCAGTTCTATTTCAGAACTACCGACGTTACCGGTACCATCAAACTTCCTGATGGCGTAGACATGGTTATGCCTGGTGATAACATTGATATGGAAATCAACCTTATCACTCCTATCGCTATCGAAGAAGGACTTCGTTTCGCTATCCGTGAAGGTGGTAGAACGGTTGGTTCTGGTGTCGTTGCAAAAGTTATCGAATAATTTCGATAAAAGCGAATTAAAAGATAAACTCACTATGCTTCGGCATAGTGAGTTTTTTTGTAAAGATAATTTAGTATAATTATTTAGCGTTATATTATGAAAAAAATCAATTTTTCAAAATCTGAATTTTTTAGATATATATTCATGGTCGTAGGATGCGCATTTTACGCGCTGTCTACCGCGCTATTTCTTTTGCCTGCCCAAGTAGTTGCAGGAGGGGTGTCTGGTCTTGCAGTATTGCTCAATATCGCAAGTAAAGACGCTATTCCAGTCGGACTCGTGATAATTGTAGTTAACGTTCCCATACTTTTAGCGGGACTAAAAATGCAAGGATTAAAGTTTATTCTAAGATGCTTTTTGACTATTGCGTGTTTGAGTGGATTAACAGAACTATTCAAAATGATTTTTACGATGCCTATAACCGAAAATGCTCTCCTTGCATCACTTTACGGTGGATTAGCGCAAGGCGTAGGAATAGGACTGTTTATAAGATTTAAGGTATCAAGCGGTGGAACTGAACTTTTGGGTAGAGTAGTAAATAAATTTGTTCCATATATTTCTATTGCGGTATGGGTAGCGATTTTGGATGCGATAGTCGTCCTTTCTGGCGCGCTCGTGCTTGGCAATCCAGAAAATATTCTTTACGCTCTTATCGTAATATTTTTGAGTGCAAAAGTTAGCGATATGATTGTCGTGGGATTAGATAGAGCAAAACTTTGCTACATTATAACGGACAAAGCAGAACTCGTCTCTTCTACACTTTTGGCCGATAGCCCTAGGGGCGTTACCTTATTAGAGGGCACTGGTATGTATACGCACTCAAATCACGGAGTACTACTTACTTGTGTAAAAACGAGACAACTCCCACACCTGAAGGATATAGTCAGTTCCGTAGACCCGTCCGCTTTCGTTATAATTAGCGAGGCGAGCGAAGTTCGTGGAAAGGGATTTAAAAAGATTGACGAATAAAAATTTTGTTTAGAGTAATATAACCACGTAGTAAACGCGTAATATAGTTATGCGTTTATTTTTTTGTTTAAATATTTTATTAAATGCTTGACAAAGACTATTGATAGATGTATAATATCGCTGTTAGCAATGGCTAACTTGGTTGGAGAAAAATGAACTTACAAGACGCAGTAATTGAAAAAGAATACGTAGTTAAGAGTATTGAGACGGATGACGAAGAACTCAATTCTTTTCTTTTTTCGCTTGGTTGTTATAGCGGAGAACTGATAACCGTTATAGCGCAAAGAAAGAGTGGTTTAGTCGTTGCAATTAAAGACGCTAGATATAGTATTGATAGTCAACTTGCTCAAGCAATTTTAATAGAGGAAAAATAATTTTTTTGATTTTAAGTTAGACAAGACTAACTTAAATTTTTACAAGTCGGTTAGCGGTTGCTAATTATATATAAATATAATAACACAACGTGTGGAGGTATAAATGAGAATTGCGCTTGCTGGTAATCCTAACAGTGGAAAAACGACAATGTTTAACGCCTTGACGGGTAGAAACGAAAAAGTTGGAAACTGGGCTGGAGTTACCGTTGATAAAAAGGAGCATAAGATTAAAAAGTCTTTTTACGATGGGGAAATCGAACTTATAGCGGTTGACCTTCCCGGGGCTTATTCAATGTCCCCGTTTACCTCGGAAGAGAGTATAACGAGCACCTACGTAAAAGAAGAAAAACCCGACGTTATTATCAATATCGTTGACGGAACTAATCTTAGCCGTAGTTTGTTTTTTACGACGCAACTACTTGAACCCGGAATTCCTGTTGTCGTTGCTCTCAATAAGTCGGATATAAACAAGAAAAAAGGGAATAAAATTGATTCAAATCTTCTCTCTGAAAGGTTAGGTTGTCCAGTTGTTGAAACAGTCTCCGTATCTTCAAGCGGATTAAAAGCATTGATAAAAACTGCTTTTGAGTCAGTAGGAAGAGAACAAAAA
>JAZQYG010000083.1:0-1502 GCA_045633305.1 Clostridia bacterium
GACGGTATTATCGAGGGATTTTATCTTGATGGAAAAAGGTATATTCGCGCGTATCAATGGCACCCTGAGCGTTTGTGGGATAAAGACGAGGCTAACGCGTTGATATTTGAAGATTTTATGAACGCATGTAAATAAAGGAAGATAAAAAATTTATGGATAATGCAAAAAACATTGCTTGTAAATTATTGTATAATACTAAAGAGCCTATTTACGAGGAAAAAATTCGTCAATTTCAAGGGTGTCCGACTATAGCGGTAACTAAAAAAGGTAGAATTTACCTTGGTTGGTATGCAGGAGGTACCTGTGAGCCACATATGGAAAACTATAATCTCCTTGTATATAGTGACGACGAGGGCGAATCTTGGAGTAATCCCGTACTCGTTATTCCCAGTAGTAAAGAGCATTTTATTCACGCTCTTGATATTCAACTTTGGACTGACCCCAAGGGGATATTGCACGTGTTTTGGGTGCAAAATAATACGCAAAATGCGCCAGAGGTAATTCCTCCTGCTAAGCCCGGTCAACCTCTCGTTGCAGTAGAGGGATATTTGTTTGGGGACTTTACTCACGCTTGTTGGGAAAGCGTTTGCAAAAATCCTGATGATGAAAATCCGATTTTTTCTACTCCAAGGTACGTAGATATAGGATTTTTGCGTTGCAAACCTTTAGTTCTCGATAGTGGCGCGTGGCTCAACTTTAACTACGACCAAATTACGGATAGATACGGCTACAGTATATCGAAAGATGAAGGAAAAACCTACCAACATTTTTATGGAGCGAAAAAACTTTCTACTCACTACGACGAGGCTATGGCGTATCAGCAAAAAGACGGGTCTGTTCGCATGCTTGCAAGGTGTGCGTTAGGTGAACTTGCCGAGAGTTATTCTTTTGACGAGGGCAAGACTTGGAGCGAGGCAAAACTATCGGGGATAGTTAGCGCGGACGCAAGATTTTTTATTGCGCGCACTCCGTCGGGGAATTTGTTGCTCGTAACTAACGACGATGCAAAAGTGCGTAAAAATATGACTGTTTCCATCTCCTTTGACGACGGAAAAACGTGGGAGCATAAGTGTTGCGTGGATGAGAGAGTTGCAATTTCTTATCCTGACGTAGACTTTTGGGGGGATAGAATTTATTTAACTTACGATAGAGAGCGCACTGGCGCAAAAGAAATACTATTCACCTCTTTTAGCGAGCAAGACGTAATTAATAACAGTATTCCTATGCCAAGAATTATTAGTAAAGGAAAACAAAACTAAAAAAGGAAGGGGAAAATGAAACATATATCGTCACAGTACAATAAAGTTTGCCGAAGCGACGGCATTATTAACGTGCACATAGCGCCGTTTTATAGTATGTATAACCATCACCACAATTACTGGGAGGACTGGTATCACGCTTATATGTTAAGCAGGGAGAAAAAAGATTCTTGGGGAGACTCATATCGAAATTTTGAAAATCTTCCCGACGACGAAGAAGGTTTTTTAATTGAGGCGATACGA
>JAZQYG010000084.1:0-3846 GCA_045633305.1 Clostridia bacterium
AGACGGGTTACGACTTCTTTGTTTTGAAGTTGTTTAGTCATAAGGAAAATCACGTCGTATTTTCCGCTCATCTCCTCTGGCATTATCGCTTTTACGGGCACAGTAAAGTCTACCTTTCCCGTAATTTTTGCGCCTTTTTCATTTAAAGTTTGTACGTGCGCTTTGTTTCTATTGATAAGTTCAATCTGTCCGCCGTTTTTAGTGATATAAGCGCCGAGTATCGTTCCAAGCGACCCTGCGCCGTAAATTGCATATTTCATACAAACACCTCACAAAATGATAATTATTTATTTTAACACGTTTTTTAAAATATTGCAAGTTTGACTTTTTATTTTATTTCCCGACTCAAGCGTTTTATAAGTTGACAAACCTTTTTAAAAGGAATATACTACGCTAGTTATATTATTTAAATATATAGGTGACTTATGAAAAAATTTAGTAACAAATGGACTCGCGCGGCTATCCCCGCACTTTTATTGCATTGTTCTATCGGAACGGTTTATTGTTGGTCCCTCTTTAGCGGTCCCATCAAACAAACTTTTATCGCAAACGCTATCCCAGCGGATGCTCTCGGTTGGGCGTTTTCCCTTGCAATATTCTTCCTCGGTATGTCCGCGGCGTTTCTTGGCAATTTCGTAGAAAAAGATATTCATAAAGCAAGCCTTATTGCAACTATTTGTTTTGCAGTCGGCGTTGCAGGTACTGGTCTTGCAGTAAGATTACACAGCATGGTACTCGTACTTCTCTTCTACGGAGTAATTATGGGAATAGGTCTTGGACTTGGATACCTTTCTCCTGTTAAAACCCTTATGCTTTGGTTCAAAGACAACAAAGGCTTAGCAACTGGTCTTGCCGTAGCAGGTTTTGGCGCTGCTAAAATGGTCTTCTCTCCCATTATCGAGGGGTTAATCAAAGCAGTTAACGTAGAAATTGCGCTCTATATCCTTGCTGGTGTTTGGTTCGTGATGATGTTTATCGGTCATCTACTTCTCAAAAAACCCGATGGCTGGGTGGAAAAACACGAAAAAGTTGATATCAAAACTTTCTTCAAAAGATTCAAGATATTCACCGATTACAGATTTATCGGAATTTGGCTCGTATTCTATATAAACATTACTTGCGGTCTTGCGCTCATTTCTCACGAAAAAAATATCTACGCAGCAGTAGGACTCGGTGGTGTTGCCGCTTTGCTTTGTACTATAACCGGTCTATTCAACGCTCTTGGTAGACTTGGATATTCTTCTATCGGCGATAGATTAAAAGATAGAAATACTATCTACAAAATTATTCTTGCAACTGAAATTGCTCTTACCGCCGTTGCACTCTTTACGGGAGCAATAAGCGGTAGTATCGCATTTATTTGTATTGCTCTTATGATTATAGTTAACCTCGGATACGGCGGAGGATTCTCTAACCTTCCCACCCTTCTTTCCGACGTTTACGGCATGGGCAAAATATCCTCTATTCACGGTATCGCGCTCTCAGCCTGGGCAATCGCAGGTCTTACCGGTAACCAAATCTCCGACCTTATTCTTGCGCAAACTGGAAGTTATCAAAACATTTTGATATTCACCCTCGCTCTTTACGCAGTAGGTATGCTTATTGATTTCCTTCTCGTTAAAACTTCGCCCTCAAAAGAAAAGAGCGAATCGCAAATAGCAGAATAAAAAAAGGAGACAATATATGTGGAACGGTAAAAATAAGGCGCTAACTTTTAGTTTTGACGACGGCGTTCTTCAAGACGGACGAGCAATTGAAATACTTGATAAATATAATCTTAAAGCAACTTTCAACATAAACTCTGGTCTTTTGGGAACGAAAGCAACCGTTACTTCCCCTATGGGTATTACTTATAAGAGGGATAAATTCACCCCCGACCAAGTTCGCGAAGTTTACAAAAATCATGAAGTTGCAGTACACACTATTTCCCATCCAAATCTTACCGAACTTGAAGCAAGCACTATCATCTATCAAGTAGAACAAGACCGATTAGAACTCGAAAAATTTACTGGTAAACCCGTAATCGGTATGGCTTACCCTTGCGGTGGAGTAAATAACGACGATAGAGTCGCTCAAATTATCAAAGATAATACGAACGTGCGTTATTCAAGAACGATTACGTCCACTTATAGTTTTGACCTACAAGATAACTTGTATAGATTCAATCCGAGTGTGTACTTTATTCAAGTCGATAAACTTTTTGAACTAGGTGAAAAGTTTATATCTCTCCCCTCCGATACCCCCGCTATTTTTTACGTCTGGGGTCACACTTACGAACTAGACGGAGGTTATATCAGTTGGGAACAATTTGAAGATTTTTGTAAATTAGTTTCAGGAAAAGAAGATATTTTTTACGGAACGAATACGGAAATCTTGCTTAATAAATAACTAAATTTAAATTAAAAAGACCTCGATTTTTCGAGGTCTTTTTCTTGTTTAAAAAACTTAAATTTCTTCAAAATCAGACGCGCCGTGTTTACAAAGCGGACAAGTAAAATCTGGCGTTAACTCCCCTTCGTGCACATATCCGCATATTTTACACATATATCCTTTTTTCCTAGTTGGCTGAGGCTTTGGTTTGACGTTTTTGTGATAATAAGTGTACGTCATCGTCTCTACCTTAGATAAAACTTTTGCCTCTTCTATCGTGCATATAAACATGCCGTGCGTACCAAGGTCAATATAATTTTCAACGTTAAGCGACATAAACGCGTTTGCATATTGTTTCAAATAAATAAGTCCGTTATTTGAGCGAAGATAATCAAAATTAACGAATTTATCTACCTCTCTGCCTGAGCAAAAACCGAATCTTTCAAAGATAGAAAAAGGCGCGTCTGTACTTAGACAGTTCACGTTCAGTTTTTTAGAGGATTTGATTATATCGTGTGAATAATTACTCTTATTTATAGTAACGGCTACTTGATTAGGAGTACTCGTTACTTGTATAACGGTATTAACGATAAGTCCGTTATCCTTCTTGCCGTCGTTTGAGGTTACTACGTATAAACCGTAACCGATATTAAAAAGCGCAGTTAAATCTAATTCAGCCATAATATTCTCCAAAAGATATTTTGTTTATTATATCATATTCTATCACGTTAATCAAGAATTCAACCATTTTTATTATAAATAATAAAAAAAATCGAATTTTTTTAAAAATACACCCTCTCAATTATTGTAAAAAGTTCAACTATTTGTTATAATGTGAACGTAATAAATTTAATAAAAAGAGGAACGAATATGAAAAAACTTTATTCCGGAAAAACTAAAGACGTATATGCTCTTGATAACGGCAACGTTATGCTCAAATTCAAAGACGATTGCACTGGCAAAGACGGCGTGTTTGACCCAGGTGAAAACACCGTTGGTCTTACTATCGACGGTATCGGCAAAGCAAACCTTCAAACTTCGGTTTACTACTTTGAAATGCTCAAAAAAGCAGGCATCAAAACTCACTACGTTTCGGCTGATATCGACAACGCTACTATGGAAGTACTTCCCGCAGAGTGTTTTGGTAAAGCGCAAGGCGGTAACGGACTCGAAGTTATTTGCCGTTTAGTTGCTACCGGTAGTTTTGTTCGTAGATACGGCGAATATATCAAAAACGGTACTCCCCTTGAAGGCGGATACGTTGAGTGCACTTTCAAAAACGATGAAAAGGGTGACCCCCTCGTAACTGGTGAAGGCTTAGCAGCTCTTAAAGTTATGAGCCCCGAAATGTTTGAAAGCATGAAGGCTCAAACTCTTAAAATTACCAAAATCGTTGCAGACGACCTCAAATCAATCGGTCTTGACCTTTGGGATATCAAATTTGAATTCGGTTACAACAACGGCGAAGTTATCCTT
>JAZQYG010000085.1:0-4078 GCA_045633305.1 Clostridia bacterium
CAACGCAGTTGAGTATTTGACGAGCGACTGGGCTTCTATCAAGCGTAGCGAAGATATAGCCCACCAACGAATGCTCGCTTTTTAGCAAAACAAAAATAGCACTCAAAGAGTGCTATTTTTATTTTACAACCACTTTTTTAATTCGTCGATATGACGTTGCTGTGTTTCGAGAAGGGTATGCGCAAGTTTTATTGATTTTTCGGGAAGGGAATTTGACGTTCTATTCAATAGCCTATTGATATCCATAATTCCTTTGTTATCTCCTTGTATCAACATATCGGCGATTTTTCTATTAGATGAATTAAGCAAAGTCGACATATTGATAGAGGATTTAAGCATTGGCTTTATAAGTCCGAGAGAAGATTTTGGAGTCTTGCCTAGTTCAATAATCGCGCCCGAAATTGAGGCGGTGAGTTTTTCGTAGTCGTGGTATTGCCTCAAAAGTTCGTCTTTGAGTTTGTTCTCTTTTACCTTGGGGAGAAGATATTCAAACGCGAGTTTTCCCATTTGAACGTTTTTATATATTTCGTTCAAAAAAGCAAGGTTACGGCTCTCTATCGAGTCTTTTTGTTCGGTTTTGGTCTTTAAAGTTTGATTTTTTACGGTTTTTTCTTCCATACACACCTCAAGTATTATCGAATTAATATATGCAAATATGCGAATATGTAGCAAAATGCCGAATATATCGGCATAATGCAAGAGGGAGGGAATTATGAACGATTACTTTTTGTGACGAGAAAAACATTTGGTATGGATAATTCCGTCACCGACGAGTATACTGTGCGCAGAACACATATTATCGTCGTTGTGAATACACTCCGAGCAGTTGCATTGAACTTCGGTTTCCATTTCGGCAAGGGGGGTTAGTTCGTCAGCGAATTCAAATTCCGCAATTGCTTGCGCGTACGCGCCACCCGCTCTTTTGCGTTTGGTTCGGCACACGCCTTTACCGTCCACGTTTAAAACACCTGCGGTGCAACGGTTTTTGAAATGAAATTCACAGTTGTTAGTTGTACATTTAAGATTTTCCATCACAGTCTCCTTATCGTTACGATTTGGTTATTGACCAAAAAAATAAACTTATACCTACTGGTAAAAAATCCTATACAAAAAAATTTATTTGTGCTAAACTAATTAAAACGGAGGCAATTATGAAAGTTATATTACAACAAGACGTGAAACCCCACGGTAAAAAGGGTGACGTTGTAAACGTAAACGACGGATACGCTAGAAATTTTCTTTTTCCAAAAAAACTTGCAATAGAGGCAACCGCCGGCGCACTTGACGACGTAAGAAAAAAACAAGAGGCGCAACAAAGACGTGAGGCAAAAGAGAGATTAGAGGCAGTAGAACTTGCCAACAAACTCAAAGAGGCAACCGTAAGCGTCAAAGTACGTTGTGGAGAAGGGGATAGATTGTTTGGTAGCGTAACTAGCGCGGAAATAGCAAACGCCTTAACTCAAGCAGGCTACGAAGTAGACAAACGTAAAATAGTCCTCAAAGAAAACATTAGAAATTTGGGCAATTATTCCGTTGAAATCAAAGTGTACGCAGGAATATCGGCTAAAGTTAATATCAAAGTAGAAAAAGAGTAAAATAAAAAAAACGGCAAATGAATTTTATTTGCCGTTTTTTGTTTATCTATCAAAAGCAATACCTAGTTCTTTTTGTCTAGTCTGAATAGTCCTATAAATATCGAAACGATACTTATTGCCTCGCAAACTATTGCGCCTATTGAAAGAGCAATTATATTGTATATAAGCCAAGCGGGTGAACTAACAAGACCACAAAGTCTCACCGCTTTTGCGCTTTTTGCGCGAAAACCTATCGTGAGGGCAACCATACCTATAACAGGAAGAAGTTCTATTATGAAATTGATAAATGTAGTCTCTTTTTTAAAGACGGTGAAGGTAAGCGCGTAACATATAGCAAACACCACTAAAAAGCCTATGAACCATATAAGATTATCGGTGTGGAGTTTGTCTTTGAAAATAAAGAGAATTGCTCTCACCGTTGCAATTACGTTAAGTAGAGCGCCCATAATTGCGCCTAGCATAAAAAAGTTGACTGCAAAAAGCGCTCCTCCTGCAAGTTGGAAGATGAGTACGCCTTTTTGCGTTTTTTGTTGATAGGATAAAATATTGCAGGCCATAGCAAAAATGCCTATGACCTGCGCAATAATTTCGTGAATCATTTTATTCGGTGAATTTGAGTAGTGAAGTTGCGTCGAGTTTGTCGTAACTCTTAATAAATTTTGCAAGTTCTTTTGCAATAATTTTTGCTCCGCCAACCGCGTCGCTTTCAATGTTGAGGGGGAGAAGTGGGTCGTGGAGGGACATACGGAGTAAGAACCAACCGTTTCCGTGGTCTTTGTCAAGGTTAACTCTTATTCCTTCATAATTTGATGGAGCAATCGACCAACCTTCTTGGCTTTCTGCGTATGCTTTGAGTTCGTCGATAACGGTGAGTCCGTAAGGCTTGAATTCGTCAAGGAGAATATTCATCCTGAATTCTACGCTCTCGGCGGGCTCTTTGAGGTTTGCGATTATTGATTCGAGAGTGTAACCTTCTTTTTTACCACGAGCAAGTTCTATAAGTAGTTTGGTAACGAGGTATGCGCCGTCGTCGAGGAAATAGTTTTCTTTGAGAGCGCCGTGACCAGACGTTTCGATAGCAAGTTGACTGTCTTTGCCTTCAGCGTTGAGTCTAACCGATTCATTGATAACGTTTCTGTAACCTCTCTTGAATCTATGGTGAACGCCACCAAGACTGGTTATAAATTCGGCAAGACCCGTTGATGTAATAGAGTCGGTAACGATAGTCGTGCCGGGATGTTCACGAAGAAGAATAGCAGAGAGCATAGCGATAATTCTATTACGGTTAAGTTCAGAGCCGTCAGAAAGCACTGCGCCCGCTCTATCAACGTCGGTATCGAAGATAATTCCAAGGTCAGCCTTGTTTTCTTTAACCGCCTCGGTAATACTTTCCATAGCCTCTTTGTTTTCGGGGTTAGGTATGTGGTTGGGGAAACTTCCGTCGGGGTCAAGGAATCTACTGCCGTCGGTGTTTGCGCCAAGAGGTTTCAATACTTTATCTACGAAGAATCCACCTGCGCCGTTACCAGCGTCAACTACGATACGGAATCCTTTAAGAGGTTCGTTTTCTCCCGTTGCATTTCTGATTTTATCGGCAAGGATTTTGGAGTATGCGTCCATAAACGAGCCTTTTATAAGAGTTCCGATTTTATTATTTGAAGTTTGGTCGGATTCAGCAAAAGCAAGAATTTTTTTGATGTCGCTAGACTCAAGTCCGCCGTTAGGAGTGAAGAACTTGAAACCGTTACGGTTAAAGGGGAGGTGACTTGCGGTTATCATAACAGAGCCGTCGAAGTCGTATCCGCTAGTTACTGTTGACATAAACATAGCGGGTGTGCTTGCCATTTCAAAATCGGTAACGAATAAGCCTTCTTTTACCATAGCGTCGCAAATCCAAGCCGAGAGCGTTTCGCCTGAGAGCCTTGAATCTCTACCTACTGCAACGCGAAGACCGTTAGTTTTACCAGTTTTTTCCATAAGCCAAAGGGCAAAACCTCTACCGATATCACGGCAAACGGGCTCGGTAAGATTTACGTGTTGATTTTCGATACCTTCGAGTGCAACGCCTCTGATATCACTTCCGTTTTGTAACTTTTTGTAATCCATAATTCACCTTCCGAAAAAAATTCAAAGTTTGAGTTAAAGTTTTTTAAAATTATATCACAATAAAACGGTTTCGGCAAATCAAAAACGCGCCTTTTTTACCATAAAGGTAAAAGATAGTAATTTACGGCGCAAACGAGTGACAAAACGGTGAGATATATACAAAAAGGCTTAAAATTTCCCTTTTTGACGATTTGAAACATTTTGCCTATCACGACGAAGCCCACGAGTGTTGCGCTCAAAAAACCTGCAATTAAAGGTGTAAAGTCAACGGCTACTTGGGTTTGAGAGGAGAAAAGTTTATAAATTTTGACTAACGAGCCACCAAGGATAATAGGTATGCTCATCAAAAATGAAAACTCGGCAACCTCTTCTCTTTT
>JAZQYG010000086.1:0-18028 GCA_045633305.1 Clostridia bacterium
AGATAAACTCTTTGCAACTTGTTCAGCCATAGCAACAAAAGTAGAACTTGCAACGATACTCTTGCACTCTCCCCCAAGTTCGGCGTTTGAACGAAAGTCTACCAAGGACTCTCTTTTCATTGTAGCAACCGCCTTTCCACCAACAACGATAATTCTAACGTCTCGACCTGCCGATTCTCTTATAAATTCTTGGATTAGATATCGCTCTCCCGAAAGTTCTTTTAACTTTTCAATCAAGTTTTCTCTAGAGTCAACTAGATACACGCCTGCCCCGAGTGAGGAACTATTTTTCTTAACTACGTACGGATATTCGCCAAGTATTTGCTCTACTTGATTTAGGTAATCTTGGTCAATCTCCTCAATTTTTCCGTAGGAAAATGAGCCTGCAATAGTTGTAGGCATAGAAATTGAAGAGGACACCTCTAACGCCGTTCGCATTTTGTCGTCACACTTTTCAATCGCTGAAGAACTATTGAAAACGCGAATACCCGCCTTTTCCAAAGCCTTTGCAACTAAAACGTCTTTATCAAAATAAACTGCAAAATCAAAATCAAAAACGTTTTCGAATATATCGGAAACGGCGCAATATGCGCCGTTATTTTTCACAACGGAAATATCCGCGCCGAGAGTTTCAAGTTCTTCTTTGATTCTCAATGCTTGTCTGCGCGTATTGTCCGTATCGTAATATGCGTTAGTTATTATAACGCCCTTAAATTTTTTCATTGATATTTTCACGAGCAAATCTTTTAAACACCCAACTTCTCATACAGTTCGGCATAAGTACTTGTACTACAAATCTCTTACAGACGTTTTTGAAATAACATCCACCGCTTATAAGTTTAGTTTCTTTTAAATACTGTTGGAATTTTCTTTCGCTTTTGAAATATTTCCATCCACCGCGACGCTTATACATTTGTTCTCCAACACGTACGTTAACGAGAGTTTTATCAACGTTTTTGAACTTCGCTCCCCCAAGATACATCTTTACCCAAAGGAAATAATCTTCCTCTTGATACCAGTCGACGTACCCCCCTGCTCTATCGTATGCGTCCTTTCTGAACATAACCGAAACTTGGTTAAAAGGACAGCGCTCTTTCATATATTCTGCAATTTCTTCGTGCACGAGTGGAACACGACGAATAGCAACTACGTTCGTCTGCTCGCCTATAAATTCAGTAATCTGTCCACCACAAATAGTGAGCGCACTATCGTTTTTAAATTCGTTAACAAGTATTTCGAATCTATCGGGAGAAGATACGTCGTCAGAGTCCATAATTGCTACGAGTTCTTGAGTGCAAGCACTAACGCTTACTCTTCTTGCCTCGCCTTGTCCAACGTTTTCCGGTATACGAACGATTTTCAACATTGAATATTTATCTACGTATTCTTTGATAACTTCTTCGTGCAAGTCCTCTATAGGCCCATCAACAGCCAAAACGACTTCGTCAGGCATCAAAGTTTGGTTAAAAACGCTATTCAAAGCATCTTTCAAATGGAGCGGATTATCCCCTTTATATACGCACATTGAAACAGAAAAGCCCATAAATTCCCCTTATATGCTATCTTGCTATTTATTCAAAAAATCACGAATAAGTTCTTTTGATAATTGAACTTTTTCGTCGTAATGTTCTTTCGTTATTTTGCCTTCTCTCAATAGATAATCGCCGTAGTCTTCAGCCGTCGCCATACCCGAAGTTGAAATATCACTACGCGACAAGACCTTAAAAACGGTCTTAAAGAAAATCTTTAAGTCTCCCCAAAAGGTGACTTTTTGAACGTATTTTAAGTCCCAAACGAACTTTTCGTCCCAAGTTACGTTATTTCTACCCGAAATTTGAGCAAGTCCCGTCAGTCCCGGGGTAACGCTTTGGCGTTTGTTCGTTTCCTCGTCGAAAAAGACCATATCTTTTACCAGTTGTGGACGAGGTCCGATAATACTCATTTTGCCGATAAAAATCGTCCAAATTTGAGGTAATTCGTCAAGTGAAGTTGAACGCAAAAATTTGCCGAATTTAGTGAGCCTAACTTCGTCGGGAAGAAGATTGCCCTCTTCGTCCGTCGCACTAGTCATAGTGCGAAACTTTTGCATAGTAAATAGTTTGTTATTTTTGCCTGGTCTTACTTGTTTAAAAAGCACGGGGCGACCTAAAAATATCGCCACGAGCAAGGTTAAAATTAATAAAATAGGCGAAAGCACTACTAGCGCCAAAAATGATAACAAAATATCGAAAAATCTTTTAAAAAAACATCTATACATTTTTACCCCAAACCTTTTATATTATATAACTATTTATATAATCTGTCAACTCATAGGCAAAAATTGTGCTTTTTTATGCTTTTTTAGGTGAATTTACAACAAAAAAAGCAAGCATTTTAAAAATTACTTGCTTTTTTATTTGAATTGTTGTTGTTATTTAATCGTTATCGTTTATTTTGCTACCGAACGACGATATTTTTCTGCTTCCCAACCGTTGATAAATCCTACTTCTTGTTCGTTCATAACCGAAATTTCATAGCCTTTTTCAGTTAAGTTACCTACTACGAAAAGATATGCAACGAAGGTTTCTTCTAAAGTCTTTGCCTCTTTGAGTTCACAGTTGTATTTAACCGAATTTCCATCTACTACCATCTTTTCGGGAGTATTTGCAATAAGGTTATTTAGGTATACGAGTTGGTCGGGATACAAGGGATATTTATCAAGCAAATCTTTGGTGAAAGAAAGAGCCTTCATATATTTAGCAACGTTAGGAGTTTCAGATACGTACGCTCCCTCTTTTTCAGTCAAAGTTACCGCTCTAAAATCATCTGGAAGAGCAAAATATTTTCTAATTCTTTCGTTTACTTCGGTGTGAAGTTGTTTAACTCTTTCCGTGGTATCTGCGTTGATTACGAGTCCGTGGTTCTTCATAAAGATAACCTCGGGATATTTGCCAGTTTTCTTTTCGTACTCTGAAATGGCGTCTTTCATTTTGAGAGTCAAGGTAAATCCGGGATTGATGTAAGTAAGGAAAATATATCCAAAATCTCCACCATCAAGTATCTCTTTAGCAAGTTCTTCACCTTTTACTGCGCAAGTCAAAAGATTTGCGTAGACAGAGTGAGTGTGTACTACGAATTTTTTCAAGATAGCGTGAAAACCTACCTCTACGCTAGGACGCAAAGTAGGTAGTCCCTCTATTGCAACTACAGAGCCTTTTGATACCTCTGCACTTTCCTTTTCATAATCTTTTTCAACGGAAAGGTCAACGGAAGCATAGTAATCTTTTATTTTTTTACAATCTACGCCAACAAAACCGTTAGTTTCGTTGATATCTATAAGACGGAATCCTGATGCTTTTATAAACATAATTCCGCAATCGCATTTAACGGAAGTGTTTCCACCTCCACCTTGTGTGTAATCTACTCTATCTCCAGCATAAGTGGAAATATCGATAAGTTGATTGATTGACTGTTTCATAATTTCTCCTTTTATTTAAGATTGAACGCTTTATTGATGGTTTCTATTTCTTCGTCCGATATAGACTGAATTTTGCCTACTTTTTGAGCGTCGATAACCGTTTTTGCAGTAAACTCGGCAACTTCTAATCTATCAAACGCTTTTATAAGGGTGTTACCAGTTGTAATTATACAATCGTTTTCAACTAGAACAACGGGTGTTCTTTCTCCCATCTTGTCCGAAATAGACTTGGGGTCTGAAAACGGCGTACCAAAAGGTACTCTTACGATATCTCTCATCATAATGTACGACTCGGGTATCGTACGTGAATCAAGTGGCGCTCTAGTGATACCAAACGCCATCAAGTTTGCCGGAGTTGCCGAAGTTATAGCGTTGATTTCGGGATGATTATCGTAAATTATTTGGTGGAGTTCAACCGAACGACTAGGCTTTTTGCCTGCCTCTCTCCAACCTTTATCAATTCTAACTAAATCCGACGGTTCAAGATATTTTCTATCTAATCCATTAGGTGTTATCAAAAAACTGTCCTTTGATAATCTAACCGAAAATACGCCTTGCGTGCTAGTAAAAAGATTTTGGTCGTACGCTCTATGAATAAGAGTACACATTTCCTTTCTCATTTTACGCTCGTTAGAGGTGTAGTCTCTTGGAATAAACTCATCTAATAGTCCGTTTTTGCCACAGTACATATTCTCAAGTTGTTCGTCGGTTAGAGATACTGCTTTCCCAAGAGAAGAAGACAAAATATTAAGTCTTGCGGCAAATTCTAGCGTTTCGAATCTTTTGAACGCCTCGAACAAATTGTCCGCGCAAGTTACTACTCCGTGGTTATCCATAATTACTACGTTATAGTTCTTTTTGAACTCGTTAGCGATATTTTCACCAAGTTCGATACTACCCGGTACTTCGTAATCGGCAAGTCCTACCGGACCGCAAATTTCAAAGGGCGCAGGAATTATATTCGTATCGGGTACTTGTCTTGTGAGCGAATAACTAACCAAAGCCGGAGGATGAGCGTGTAATACTGCTCCAACGTCGGGACGAACTTTGTAAACAAGTTTATGAAAAGGAAGTTCAACCGAAGGTTTGTGTTTGCCTATTACCGTGCCGTCGGGTAGAATCTTACATATATCTTGCTCCGTTAATGCGCCTTTATCAATCCCCGATGGCGTTATCCAAATATTGCCTTCGCTATCTTTGATTGAAAGGTTTCCGCCCGAAGTAGTCGTAAATTGTTTTGCGTAAATGCGGTTGAGGAGCATAACTATTTGCTCCGCCGGATGCATAAGATTAAAATCCATATTTACCTCTATTTAATTATTGAAAGAAATTTTTGATAATCTACTTTACTTGCCACCGGCTCGTAAACTTTAACTTCTTCGCTATTTTTTACGAGTTTTCTAATATCTTTAAGACTATCAAGCGCGCCGAGAGCCTTTAATTGAACCGCCATATTACCTACTGCGGTTGCCTCGAAAGGTCCAGCGTATACTTTTCGGTTACAAACCTCTGCGGTGAGTTTGCAAAGCATTGTGTTTTGACCGCCACCACCGATAACGTTAATTGAATTGTAACTTCTTCCCGTTAGCATTTCAAGTTTTTCCACGGTATAACGATATTTACAAGCAAGGCTTTCGTACACGCATCTTGCAATCTCTCCTATCGTTTCGGGAACGCGTTGGTTCGTTCTCTTGCAGTACTCACGAATAACTTCGGGCATATTGCAAGGTTTTTCGAAACACGCGTCGTCCGGGTCGATAAACGCTACGGAGTCTGCTTGCTCTGCTTGAACCATAATCTCACCAAAAGACATATCTTTGCCTTGTTCTTTCCAGTTACGTTTGCACTCTTGGATAATCCAAAGCCCCATTATGTTTTTGAGGTATCTTATAGTTCCTTCAAATCCGCCTTCGTTGGTAAAGTTTTCACTCATACTTTCTTTTGAAAGCAAAGGCTTATCAAGTTCAACACCCATAAGCGACCAAGTTCCGCAAGAAATGTAACAGAAATCATTATCTTCAGCGGGAACGGCAACTACCGCGCTACCAGTGTCGTGTCCGCATACGGCAACGACGGGAACGGGTTTGATTCCAAGTTTATTACAAATATCCTCTTTTAAGTATCCGTAAAGATTTCCGCTATCTACGATTTCAGGAAGAATATCGCAGTTGATTCCAAGAGAAGATATAAGTTCTCTATCCCAGTCACGAGTTACGGGGTTGAGCATAGCAGAGGTAGATGCAATCGTATATTCGGATACGGGATTACCAGTGAGCATATAAGCAAAAAGGTCGGGCATAAATAGCATTTTGTCCGCATGTTTGTAATTCTCGTCGTTTTTCATTGACTCGTAAAGTTGGAAAATCGTATTGATTCGCATAACTTGTATACCCGTACGAGCATAAAGTTTATCTCCGATTTTGTCCATTACTTCCTCGTAAACTGCTTCCGTTCTTTCGTCACGGTAACAGTACGGCGCACAAAGCAATTTGCCGTCTTTTAAAAAGCCGTAGTCAACGCCCCACGTATCAATTCCGATAGAATCGAATCCACCGAGAGCAACGCCTTTTTCTATAGCGGTCATAACTTCACCTTGAAGTCTTTCGTACTCCCAACGCAAACCTTTATCCGTTTGTTTGCCTCCGTTAGGGAAACGGTGAATCTCTTTGTAGGTAAGTTTACCGTTTGAATATTCTCCGATTATGGCGCGTCCGCTAGACGCGCCAAAGTCAAATGCAAGAACTCTCATATATTCTCCTTAGTCCATTTGTTGACCGCCGGTTACGTTGATAGCCTGACCGGTCATATAAGAAGAGTAATCAGATGCGAGGAATACCATTACGTTTTCGATATCTACGTATTCGCAACTTCTCTTCATAGGTACTTGATTGATATATTTTTCACGAATTTTTTCTTCCGTAGTGTTTTGGTTAAGAGCATACTGTTTGAAAAGGCTATTTACCCAAAGAGGTGAATTGAGAAGGTTACCGGGGCAAATGCTGTTTACTCTTACTCCGCTTTCTGCAAATTCAAGAGCCAAACTTTGAGTCAATCCTACGCCACCGAATTTACTTCCTGCGTAAGCGCCGTTTTTGTAACTACCCTTTTTACCAGATTTGCTATTAATTTGAATAATGCTACCGCTTTTCTTTTCGAGCATTATAGGAGCAAACGCTTTTACCGTGTTGAAATATCCGTTAAGGTTGATATCGGTAACGAGTTTGAAAGCCTCGGGAGAAAGACTGAATATGTCTCCGCTCTTTACGATAGCAGCGTTAGATACGAGAATATCAACGGTACCCCATTTTGCAACAACTTGTTCTGCTGCAGATTGAAGTTGGTCGAATTTGGTTACGTCTACTGCAATTGCAATAGCGTCGTCAAGTTGGTCTGCAACTGCTTTTGCTCCGTCATAGTTGATATCACATACTGCAACTTTGCATCCTTCTGCGTTAAGTCTCTTAGCAAGAGCCTCTCCAAGTCCTTGGCTTGCGCCGGTTACTACTGCTACTTTTCCGTTTAAATCGATTTTACTCATTTTTTTGTCTCCTTTTATACCTTTTTATTTTTCAATAGTTTTTCTTCCAAGTGATGCAAAATATTCCGCTCTATCTGAAAGCGCGGGGATTTTTGCTTTAGTTTCGGGCGAGAACATACCTGCCGAAATTCCTTTTTCCGAGGATATTGCCTCGTGTCCGATAAGCGCCCAAGTCGAAGTGATAAGATTAGAAAATTCGGGACGAGCAAGCGCTTTGCACTCAAAACTTTGTCTGGGGGAATTGATATCTTCTCCGCTTATTTCAAAAAGTTCGTTCTCCGCACATAATTTGCGGAGTCTTTCAAGTTGAGGAAGGGTGTTTCTCGTGGGCATATAAGCAATTGCCTCTATTCCCGCATTTTTGAGTTCGACGATAAGTTCGTCCAAAAAGTCGTCTTCAAATTTTTGAGCGCGTTTGTCTCCGGTAACCGAATCACCTACGTCGCCAAGATAAGCATACGCCGGTATTGCGCCGAAAGATTTTGCTTTTTTAATAAATTCATACGCATCAGGCATTTCTTCATCTGCGTCGATATAGAAAAACGAAGTGTCGCTTTTGAGTACGCCGAGAAGGTCGTATGCGTATACGTCGTTATTTTTGTCGAGAAGTCTTTCTCTTGCTTTTCCGCTGACCGCTAAACCTAAATCCTTTTCAACGAAGTTCACGAGAGCCTCTCCTCTACCGAATTTTTGTTCGAGTTTTTTGGAAAGGGCAAAGGTTAAATGTCTTTCAGTTACCGAACCTCCGAGTTTGCTCTCAGAAAGAGTCACAACGTCTTTATCGTAATCAAGCGTCACGCCGAAAGCGGAAAATCTATCGCTTATTTTTGCGCACATTTTACGATTGCGCTCCTCTCTCTTTGCGCGAAAAGGCGCAAGGTAGGCGTTGAACTCGTCGATATTTTGGTGAGGTATACCGTGAGCAGCCATATAGATACAATCCTCTTGGTCGGGGTGATTAATCTTACCCCAGTGACGTCTATTAAATTTTGCTCTAACCTCTACACCGCAAGTAGAACCAAGTCCAAGTAGTTTGGTTGCCTCGATAAATTCTTTTGCGCCCGACAAACTGTCGTGGTCCATTATACCAGCCGAAGTTAATCCCGCACGATATGCAGTATATGCGGCTTTAGTCGGAGAATAGGGAGAAAAAGAATAAATTGTGTGTATGTGGTTATTAGCGTCGTTTTCTCTCTTTACGGGTTTTTCACCCTCGACTTTTAGAACTTCACGAAGGGCGTTCAGTCTCTCTTCTTTTGAATCCGCATT
Organism: Clostridia bacterium; assembly: GCA_045633305.1. Lineage (GTDB taxonomy): Bacteria > Bacillota > Clostridia > Christensenellales > RUG350 > RGIG2224. Next base: position 8,265 of record JAZQYG010000086.1, read on the forward strand.
GAGCATTTTTATAAGTTCTTGCATAGAGAACCTCCTTAACAAGTTTGAAATAAAATCGAGCTATTTACTCTATATATATTTTAACATATATATACCTATCTTTAACCCACTGCACGAAAAATAAAACCGAACACTATAAAGTCATAAAATCGAGCATATTCAATCAAATTCAATCAACCGTTTTTCTTTTTTGTACCTAAAAATCTTTTTTTTACACATTTTATTTGATTAATTGTTTTTGAACGTTTGTTTTTGTGATTGCTAAAAAATCACAAACACGGAGTTTTATTGACATAAAAACTCATATAGTGTATACTAAAAATATGGAAACTAGATATCTTTTAAATCTCGTATCATCTCACCTAACGGGCAAAGCCCCCGAAATTAAAGTTTGCGACTGGGACAAACTTTTTTCCCTGTCTATAAAACAGCAACTTCATCCTATAATTTTTGAAGTTTTAGATTTATACGACCCCAATTTTAAGTCATACGCAAACTATTCAAAGTGGAAAGGCTCTTTTACGGCAAACGCTTTTAGGCTTGCCTTCTTCTTCAATAAAATTAAATTACTCCTCAATGAACTTGATGAAAAAAATATATCGGTTGTAATGCTTAAAGGCTCCGTTTATAGAGAACTTTATCCTATTCCCGAACTTAGAACAATGGGGGACGTAGACCTAATTATCAAAAAAGACCAAGTAGACGAATTTGCTCGTATACTCAAATCGTACAACTTTGAGAGAAAAGTTGACCAAGGTCATCTTGAAGAAGACGGCTACGAATTTGAATCTTTGGAAAATCTTCCCGGAATTGAGGCATTTTTCTCTCTTCGTGAAGATTTTAGAAATAATTTCGACCCAAAATATCAAGAAGACACCCTCCCTTACAAAGAATTTAAAAATATCGTAAAACTCTCCCCTCTTAGCGCAACCGTTCATCATATAGCACACTTTGCAAAGCACTTTTACACCAGTGGCGCGGGAGTAAGATTTTTGTCCGACCTTTATCTTCTTTTAGTTAACCATACGAAAGAAGAAAGAATTAAACTCGTCGAAGAAATCAAAAAACTTAATCTTTTTAAGTTCTTCTCCGTATCTGTATGTACACTCGTTAAATATTTCGGATACGCCCCCGACTTTGATTATCAAAATCTTAATGATAACGTGGAGGCGTTTATCGATTATCTTACCAGAGACTCGGTTTACGGAAATAAAGAAAACTCGGGAATTGTTAAAAGGGAACTCAAAAAACGTGGAAAATTTGGAATCATTATGAGAACGGCTTTTCCCGACGTTGAATTTCTTTGTACTAAATATCCTTATTTTAAAAATCATAAGTGGCTTTTGCCGATTGCTTGGATTCGCCACGTCTTTTCCATTCTCCGCTCCCCTAGAAAACTAAAAAACAACCTTAAATATTTAACAGACAAAGAATCCACGAAAGACGCAAATCTTTTCAAAATTTTACAAGATGAATAAAACAAAAAAAATCACGCACTTTGCGTGATTTTTTATTTGCAGAGTTATATACTTTCTGCTACGTCTTTGAGTTTTTTGCGGACGACGTCTTTGGTCTTTTCTATCATGCCGTCGACGCCACCTTTTCCGCGTTTGACCATAAGTCCTATGGCCATACCAACTGCAAAGCCTAAAATTAAATCTTTACACATAATTACACCTCCTCGAGTAGTTTGTCTCGGGAGGCGTAAGTTATACTATTTTTTTGCTCTATAATTTTCGATAGCTTGTTTGATTGCCTCTTCCGCAAGTACGGAACAGTGAATCTTCTGGGGAGGAAGTCCTTCGAGAGCCTCGATAACGTCGCTATTTTTTATTTTGAGCGCTTCATCCAAAGTTTTTCCTATAACCATTTGGGTTGCAGTGCTACTTGACGCTATTGCTGCTGCGCATCCAAAAGTCTCGAATTTGGCGTCTATTATAACGTCGTTTTCAATCTTTAGATATATTTTCATTATATCTCCACAAGTAGCGTTACCTACCGTTCCTTCTGCGTCTGCGTTTTCCATTGCGCCTGCGTTTTGGGGATTTCTAAAAGTTTCAAGTACTTTGTCGTTATACATTATGTTTTTCTCCTTCAACCGCTTTGAAAAGGGGGGATATTGCTCTCAACTTTTCTACAGTTTCCTTTAATTTGTCTACAGTATAATCTATTTGCTCTTTAGTATTTTCTTTGCCAAGAGTAAACCTTATCGAGCCGTGCGCTTCTTCTGCGGGAACGCCGATTGCAAGCAATACGTGTGAAGGTTCGAGTGAACCTGACGAACACGCCGAACCGCTTGACGCGCATATTCCGTTCATATCGAGCATCAAAAGTATTGACTCTCCCTCTATATATTTAAACGTAACGTTTAAGTTTCCGGGGAGGCGTTTGTCCATATTGCCGTTGATATAACAAAAAGGTATTTCTTTGGTTATACGCTCCGCCATATAATTTCTCAACGAAGATAGTTTATTAGCGTAATCTTCGACGTTTTCAGTTGCAAGCGTTATAGCCTCTCCAAGTCCTACGATACCGGGAGTATTATACGTGCCTGCTCTCATTTTGCGCTCTTGCTCTCCACCCGTCATAAATCTAGACACGCGAACTCCGTTACGAATATAAAGCGCTCCAACGCCTTTTGGTCCGTAAAACTTGTGCGCAGAAAGAGAAAGCAAGTCAACGTTCATCTCTTGTACGTCTACCTTTACGCTACCTATTGCTTGTACCGCGTCGGTATGGAAAATTATTTTATTCTCACGACAAATTTTGCCTATTTCGCTAATAGGTTGCAAACTTCCTATTTCACTATTTGCCATCATTACGCTAACGAGTATCGTGTCTTCACGAATTGCATCTTCTACCTGCTTTGCGGACACTATTCCGTTTTTGTCGGGTTTTAAATAAGTGACCTCAAAACCTCTTTTTTTAAGATACTTACAAGACTCTATAATTGCGTGGTGTTCGATTGCCGTAGTGATAACGTGTTTGCCTTTGTCACCTCTTGCTTCTGCTATTCCTTTGATTGCAGTATTATCAGATTCCGTTCCACCCGAGGTGAAATATATCTCACTAGGTTTTGCATTTAAGGCTTTGGCTACTTTTATCCTTGCAAGTTCAACTGCTTTTGCCGACTTTTGTCCAACCGTATGTTGACTGCTTGCATTGCCGTAAACTTCGGTGAAATACGGCATCATACTATCAAGTACGCGTGAATCTAATGCTGTAGTTGCTGAGTGGTCTAAATATACGTTCATAATTACTCCAAAATTGCGTTTACAAAATCGTTTGCATCAAAATCAATTAAATCGTCTATGCCCTCGCCTATTCCTACGTGAAGTACGGGGATTTCTTTCGCTCCCGATATTGCAAGAACGACTCCGCCCTTTGCTGTACCGTCGAGTTTGGTAAGGATTATTCCGTCTATATCGATAGCCTCGTCAAACACCTCTACTTGAGATACGGCGTTTTGACCTATGGTCGCGTCGACTACGATATAATTAATCAATGTAAAGTCACCCGCTTCTCTTTCGATAACACGGTTAATTTTTTTGAGTTCCTCCATAAGATTTTTCTTATTTTGGAGTCTACCCGCCGTATCAACTATAATAAGGTCGGTCTTTTTTGCTTTTGCAGACTGAATTGCATCATACACGACTGCAGCAGGGTCTGCGCCCTCCGCGTGTTTTACGATACGCACACCCGCTCTATCCGCCCATATTGCTAGTTGCTCGCTTGCTGCCGCTCTAAAAGTGTCCGCCGCCGCAAGTAGAACGGTTTTGCCTTCTTGCTTATACTTTTTAGCAAGTTTTCCTATTGCAGTAGTTTTGCCTGCGCCGTTAACTCCTGATATAAGAATTATAGCGGGATACTCAATTTCGGGAATTTCGTAATCCAAAAGTCCAACTAATATATCTTTGAGTTCTTCTTTGATTGCCTCTGCGCTCTTTATACGCTTAGAAAGTACTCTTTCTCTAAGTTCCTCGATAACGTCTTGTGATACGCTTGCCCCAACGTCTGCTCCAAGAAGAGCAAACTCAAGTTCTTCGAAAAACTCGTCGTTTATAACCTTTGAATTGAGTACGGCAAATATTTTACGAGAAAAATTTTCTCTCGTTTTTGCTAGTCTTTCGTAGATTTTTTTAAAAAATCCCATATTATACACCTACTGCGGGTTCCGCATTTTTTACAGCGTCCGAAAGTTTTACCGATACCATCTTCGATACGCCTTTTTCTTCCATCGTTACACCATATAGTCTATCGGCAAGTTCCATCGTAGGTTTACGGTGAGTGATGACGATAAACTGGGTTTGGCGAGAGAATTTACGAAGGTATGAGGCAAATCTCTGCGCGTTACTATCGTCAAGCGCGGCCTCTATTTCGTCAAGAATACAGAAAGGCATGGGCTTGAGCATCATTATTGAGAATAGTATTGCAATTGCCGTAAGCGCTCTCTCTCCACCTGAAAGAAGGGAAATGTTCTGAAGTTTCTTTCCTGGGGGCTCGGCAAGAATATCTATACCTGCATCTAAGGGGTCTCCAGACTCTGAAGGATTGAGAACGAGTTTACCCGTACCGCCGTCGAACAATTCTTTAAACACCTTGGTAAAGTTCGTGCTAATCTTTGCAAACTGCGTTTCAAACATATTAACCATCTTTTCGGTAAGATTTTTGATAATAGTTTGCAAATCGTCTCTTGCTTTTTCAAGGTCGTCACGCTCTCTCGTCATATCTCTATGACGCTCTCCGAGCACGTCGTAATCTTCTATCGCGCGGACGTTTACGTTACCAAGTTCGTTGATTTGTTTACGAAGTTTGTTTATCTGCGTGGTGCAACCTTCAAATACGAAATCTTCGTCTTTTAGAGCAAGCGCGCCACTATAAGTGAGTTCGTACGCTTCCCAAATACGAGCCTGCATAACTTCAATATCAGAGTCAATCCTTGCAAGCGCGGATTCTTCTTTGTAACGCTTGTCAAAAGACTCTTGAAGTTGACGGTTATAAGCCTTTTTGTCTTCGTCTAAACTAAATAATCTATCACGGAGTTCTTTTTTGCTTTCACCTATTTCTATGATTTTTAGTCTAATATCTTCAAGTCTTTGCTTGTCCTTTTCAGACATAGTAGCAGATAGCGCCTCGCCCTCGGTTTCTTTGAGTCTTGCCATCAAAGATTGTACTTCGGCTTTGTAAGCGGTGATATCGTTTCGCGCGTTTACGCAAATTGCTTTCGCTTTTTCAGTTTCACTCTTGAGTGCAAGCGTTTCAGACTCTTTTGCTTGAACAGTTAAGCGAAGTTCAACTAATTTTTTGGAGGCAATTTCTCTTTCTTCTTTTTTGCCTTCAAACTCCTCTTTTCTTTGCTCGATAAGTTTGGTAACTTCTTGTTTATTTTTGCTAATTGCGCCTTCGAGTTCGTCTACGGAGTGTAGTTGATTTTCGATATCTTCTATTCTCGATACCGTTTTGCGAGTATCTTCTTTTATAGATTCAATTTGAGCGTTGTTTTCGTCAAGCGCTCCTTTGAACTTTGAATATTTCTCTTTTTCCGTTGCAATACGAACGTCAATCTCACGCAATCTTTCGTTATGTTCGGTGAGTTCTTTTTGCGCCTCAACGCTTTCCTTTTTGACGTTTTCCGCATCAAGGTAGGCTTTATTCAAATCCGCTTTTGCTTGGTTGAGTTTGTCTTTGTGGGCGTTAATTTCGTTCTCACGGCTCAAAAGATTAGTCGTTGCTTGTTTTTTGCTACCACCAGAAATTGAACCTGCAGTCGAGAAAGATTCACCTTCTAGGGTTACGATACGGAAAGAATAATCGTATTTGCGCGCAACTCTAACGGCAGTATCGATATCTTCTGCTATTACGACTTTTGCAAGCAAACTATCCATAACTTTGGAATACTTCTTGTCGTAACTTATAAGTTCGCTAGCAACACCGCATATACCTTTTTCAGAAAGCGCGGAGCGGTATTCACTACGTAGCACGCCACCTCTAACGCTGGATAACGGTTGGAAAGTCGCTCTTCCTACCCCTCTTTGTTTGAGGTAATTAATTAAATATTTTGCGTCCTCTTCGGTTTCAACGACGATATCTTGAAGGGCGCCACCAAGAGCAACGTCAACTGCCGTTTGATACTTTTCGGGAACGGAAATAATTTGAGCAACTACGCCGAGTATATGACTTGCAAGTTCTCTGTCGTCTTCAGCGTCTTTCATAAGACTCTTGACGCTTCTATGATAACCTTCGTACTCACGACGCATTTCCTCAAGCATAGAACACTTGGTTTCAAGTGAACTTACCCTTGCATTAAGGGCGCGAATTTCGTCGTTGACTTCAACCGTTTTTTGAGTGAGGTCGTTAGATAAAGTTATACTAATTTCGCGTTTTTTCAAACACTCTTCTCTTTCAATCTCGAGTCTTGACACGATAGAGGCAAGTGAATCTGCGCTCTCTTTTATCTTTTGCGCGTCTTCAATGAGCGTCTTAATTCTGGCGTTGTTTTCCGCTCTACGTTCAAGTAAAGCGTCTTGCTCTGCCATAAGTCTTCCCGAATTTGCCTTAATATTAGTCAACTCGTCGAGCGAGGTAACGATTTTTTCACGGCTACCGGTTATTTCCGCCTCGTACGCGGTGATTTCATCATATAATTTTTGATGTTCTTCTTCCGTACGCTCGAGTTCGCGTTTGCTTTCTTCTAATTCTCTTGCAAGCGTTTCAAGTTTAGTCGCCGATTCAACTAAAATCGCGCTATACTCGTCGATAACTGCATTACGCTCTTCAATAAGATTTTTATATCTTTCGTTCTCTTCTTTGTAACGGGCTAAACGCTCTTTCATAACGTTACCGTGACCCGTTAAACGCTCCGCTGTAACCATAAGTTCGTTTTGCTCGGCGTGAAGCTGTTCAACGATTTTGTCTTGGTCGTTACTTTGAGTCATTATTTGGTTGTACGCGTTTTCAGCCTCGGTGAGTTTTACTTGACGAAGTTCTATCTCTTCGTTGATAGCGTCGAGTTTTTCTCCCAAAGCGCGCTTGGTTTTAGCGGCGTTTTCGTACTGGTACAAATAAGAGTTAATTTCGTTATATTTGAGTTCTTCCGAAAGTGAAAGGAATTTACGCGCGTCCGCTGCTTGCGCGGCAAGAGGTCCGAGTTGTTTGCCTATCTCGGAAATAACCGCGTTAACTTTGTCAATGTTATCCTTCGTTCTTTCCAAAGTACGCTCTGCCGTAACTTTTTCTGTTTTAAACTTAGATATACCTGCAGCCTCTTCGAATATTCCTCGTCTATCGTCGGGTTTTGCCGAAAGTATGGCGTCGATTCTACCCTGACCAACTATACAATATCCTTCTTTACCGATACCGGTATCTTGTAAAAGATTAACGATTTCATAAAGTCTTGCAGGCATACGGTTAAGGGAGTACTCACTCTCTCCAGAACGGTACAACTTACGCGAAATAACGATTTCGTCTCTATCCATATTGAAGGTTCTTTTACGGTTGTCAAAAATAAGCGAAACTTCGCAAAAAGACAAGGAACGTCTCTTTTCCGTACCACCGAAAATAACGTCCTGCATGCTTTTACCACGCAAAAGTTTGACGCTTTGTTCACCTAAAACCCAACGAACAGAATCGGCAACGTTACTCTTTCCGCAACCGTTAGGACCAACGATTCCAGTGATACCGTCGTCAAATTCTACGGAGAGTTTGTCGGCAAAGGATTTGAATCCGTATAATTCGAGTCTTTTGAAACTCACTATGCACCTCACAAAATAAAAGAGTGTGGAATTTTCCACACTCTATTATAACATATAATAGTTTATTTTGAAAACAAAATAAGGCAATTATTCTTGAAATTTACCCTCGTTAAGCCTTTTTATTGCGATTTTTGAGGCTTGTTGTTCCGCTTTTCTCTTTCCCATACCTTCCGCTGTTGCAATACGTCCATTTTGAGTGGACACGCCTACCACAAAGGTCTTTTCGTGGTCAGGACCAAAGGTATCTATCACCTCAAAAGTAATATCGAGTTTTAGTTTGCGAGCAATCTCAAGCAAGGCGCTTTTGTAGTCCTCACGTTTTTCGCTAAGTAAAAAGGGTGACAAGTCCAAAAATTCAAGTACGAATTTACGAGCAAAAGTTATATCTGAATCAAGATATATCGCTGCGCACACCGATTCAAAGACGTCAGAGCGTACTTTGTCGTTTACGCGAAGACCAGAGCCTTTTTTCATAATCTCAACGAGTTTTCCAGTACACTTTGCCTCGGCTAGCGATTCCTTGCAAACCGCCTTTTTGCGAAGGGAAGTTAGTTTACCTTCGTCGTATCCTTTGTGCATAAGATAAAACGCCTCGCCAACTAAAAAATCGACTAGCGCATCCCCTAAAAACTCCAACCTTTCATACGAAACACCGCCGTGCTCATTGACGTAACTGGTGTGAGTTAGAGCGCACTCTAATAAACTTTTGTCACGGAAAACGTATCCGATTATTTTTTCAGCCTCTTTTATCATTGAACTTCGGGGAGTCCTTCCTTAATTTTTTCAATTATCGAACCTTTGTGCATTTCCACGATTTGTCCGATAGACGCGCAAATTGATTTTGCTTCACTTGCCCCGTGTGATTTTATAACGGGTTTGATAACGCCTAAAAAGGCGGCGCCACCGCTTTCGCTATAATCCATCACCATTTTAACTTGTTTGAGAGCAGGTTTTAAAAGAAGATATCCAAGTTTTGCACGGAGTCCGCCAGCCATAATACTCTTCTTCATAATTTTGAATACGCCAACTGCCGTTCCCTCGCAACTTTTGAGCGCGACGTTGCCCGAAAAACCGTCAGATACGATAACGTCGTATTCTCCGCTAAGCATATCTCTTGCTTCCATATTGCCTACGAAATTGATGCTTTTGCACTCTTTTAAAAGAGCAAACGCCTCGTGCGTAAGTTCGTTACCTTTTTTGTCCTCCGTTCCGTTTGACAAAAGGGCAACTCTCGGGCTTTCTACACCTAGCACTGCTTTTGCGTAACTTGAACCCATTATTGCAAATTGAACGAGCATAGGCGCTTTACAATCAGCGTTAGCGCCACAGTCCACGAGAAGTACTTTGCCTCCTTTTATGGTAGGTAGCATAGGACAAAGAGCAGGTCTTGTGATACCTCTTATTCTGCCTACTCTAACCGTTGCGCCAGTGAGTACTGCGCCAGTTGAACCGGCAGACACCAAGCCTATACAATCCTCTTCTGCTTTTAGATAATCAAGCGCTTTTACGAGAGAACTGTCTTTTTTTGTTCTAATTGCCTCCGTAGGAGACTCGTCGTTAGTTATAATTTCAGTTGCGTGCAAATATTCGATTTTGCCTTCTTCGCGTCCTGCAACGAGTTCTTTTAATTTATTCTCGTCACCGGTGAGAATTATACTTATATCTTCATAGGTTTTTATTGCCGAAACTACACCTTCAACTATCGCCTCGGGAGCGTTATCACCGCCAAAACCATCAACTACGATTTTCATATTTCCTCCTAAAAAATAAGCAGGTCATAGACGACCTGCTTGTAAACACTTAGTTATTTTCGGTGTTTTTGGAAACCACTTCTTTGCCGTCATAGTATCCGCAATTATCGCAAACTCTGTGACTCTGCTTTAATTCGTGACACTGAGGACATTGAGTAAGGTTAGGCGCCGAAATTTTCCAATTTGCGGCTCTTGAATTCCTTCTTGCTTTTGATACTTTACCCTTTGGTACTGCCATTGTCTGCACCTCCCACACTGAAAT
>JAZQYG010000087.1:0-12905 GCA_045633305.1 Clostridia bacterium
ATAATTTCTCCGTAACCGCTCATAATCTCTCTTTTGGGAAGAGAGGACAAGAAGTTAACGTCAACGTATACGCTATCGGGTTGATAAAAAGTACCGCAAAGGTTTTTGCCCGAAGGTAAATCTATCGCGGTTTTTCCTCCGACGGAAGAGTCCACCATAGAAAGAAGAGTGGTAGGTACTGCGATAAGTCCTATCCCTCTCATATAAGTAGAGGCTACGAACGCGCCCAAATCACCTATAACGCCACCACCGAAAGTTATAACGGTATCCCCTCTTGTAAAACCGTTTTCGGCAAGAAAATTAATGAGGGCAAGATAATTTTGACCGTTTTTTTCTTTTTCTCCAGAGGGAATTACCTTTTTGAAAACGGTATAGCCGTCAAGCAAGTTGTCGAAATAGTTTTCGTATAGAGAATCAACTATCTCGTCCGTGATTATTGCAACCTTTGCGCCTTTCAATAATCCATAAACGCTTGCTTTGAACTCTCCACTACCCGAAGTTATGGTGATTGTGTAATTTTTTGATGCGGATACGCTTAATTTTTGCATATCAGTCGCTCCTTTTATCTATAGAAAGTTTAGTTTGGTTACCTTCACTTAATAGTTCTATTAATCTTTGTTTATCTCCGCTCTTCAACGCGTCGCAATACAAAGAAAGATTTGCTATGAGTTCTTCAAGTTCGGGCAAAAGTTTGTCCGAGTTTTCACTCATAAGTTCGCCCCACATTATAGGGTCGAGTTTAGCAACTCTGGTCATATCTTTGTAACTGCCCGCAGAATAACCAAAATGTTTTTTCGCCGTTTTATTTTTGATAAAAGCGTTAGACACGACGTGACAAAGTTGAGAGGTAAACGCTATCATAGCGTCGTGATTTTCTCCGTCCGTTATAACCGTTTTTGAAAAACCGAGAGAAGAGAAAAAGTCCTTTGTTTCCATCAACTTTTCTTGGCTAACTACGACTGGAACGAGAATCATAGATGCTTTTTCAAAAAGGTCTTCCTTCGCCGAATCAAGTCCCGAAACTTCTCTACCCGCCATAGGGTGACCGCCTACGAAATTAAGGTCACCTCTACATGCGGATAACTTTTCCATACAAGAGACTATTTTGCGTTTGATTCCACAAAAATCGCACACTACTGCTCCGCTTTTAAGATAGGGCAAGAACTTTTCAGTCGCGCTCATAAAAGCGGACGGGAATACCGAAACAACCAAAATATCGATATCACTTGCATTTTGACTCGTGAGAGCAGAGTCAATCGCTTGCAACTCAATTGCTTTGTTTATAGTGTTTTCATTTATATCGTGACCGAATACTACGTGTCCCGCGCGCTTTGACGCTAAAGCGAGAGAACCGCCCATAATACCCAGTCCTATTACGCCTATTTTCATTATTGTCTCTTCTTTCCAACGAGCGGTAGCATTACGTCAATGCTACCTACGAGTTCTTTAAATTGGTCGGGTTTGATAGATTGCGCGCCGTCACAAAGAGCGTGAACGGGGTCGTTATGCACCTCTATCATAAGTCCGTGAGCCCCAGCGCCAACAGATGCGAGGGAGAGTGGATGTACAAGTCTTGATAATCCCGACGCGTGCGAGGGGTCTACGATTATAGGAAGATGAGTTAGTTCTTTGAGAAGGGGAATTGCAGAAAGGTCTAGGGTGTTTCTCGTGTAAGGCTCGAAAGTCCTTATTCCTCTTTCGCAAAGAATAATGTCTTTGCAACCTTCACTCATAATATACTCCGCGCTCATAAGCCACTCTTCTATGGTGTTTGCAAGACCACGTTTTAATAAAACGGGCTTTTTCATCCTACCTACTTCTTTCAAAAGTTCGAAGTTTTGCATATCTCTTGCGCCTATTTGAACTATATCAACGTCTTTGAATAGGTCTATATGTCTAACGCTCATAATCTCGGTAACGATAGGCATACCCGTTTCTTGTTTTGCTTTAAGCAAAAGTTCCATACCCGTTTCTCTTAATCCTTGGAACGCGTAAGGAGAAGTTCTCGGTTTGAACGCACCGCCACGAAGAACGTTTGCGCCTGCCTGTTTTACTGCAAAAGCAACCTCGATTATTTGTTTTTCGGACTCAATTGAGCAAGGTCCTGCTATTATTTGAAAATTATCACCGCCGAATTTATGTCCACCTACGTTGACGATTGTATCTTCTGGATGGAATTTTCTATTTGCAGACTTGAAAGGCTCTTGAATACGTCTAACGTTATCAACGATATCAAGTGAACGAACAAGGTCTATATCAATCTTACTCGTATCGCCTATAAGTCCCATAACGGTAGAGTGGTCACCTCTTGAAAGGTCGACCTCTAAGCCTTGACCTTTCACCCATTTTACGAGATTATCGAGTTGTTTTTCTTCAAAATTTTGTTTAATAATGATAATCATGTAGTCCTCACATAAACAAAAATGACCGAAATCTATTCGGTCATTTTTTATACAAATTTTTAATACGCAAAAATAACCGATATCAATTTAATATGGTTTAAAAAAGAAATATCCGTAATAAAAAGCGTATTTATTAATCATTTTTTGCTCCTATGGGTAAATTATAGGCTCAATTAAAATCATTGTCAACTTTTTAACAAAAGTTTTTTTATTTTTTTAAAGTTTTATTTCTGCTCCGCCCTCTTTGTATACAATTAGGCGAGACTCTTTCATTAAACCGTCTAAGCATGCAAGATAATCTTTTTTATCAGGAAAAGCAATAGGTGTTTTTGCTATAACTTCGCTTGCAAGTTTGCACTCGTCTTTCAAAAGTTCTTGCGCTATTCTTATTTGTTGAGTTGCTGAGTTTATACAATATTTTCTTGAATCGGGAATAGAATAATCTGCGCCGTGAGCATCTCCTATAGCACCTGTAATATAACCGTGTACGGCAGGCACTACAGCAGTTACGTCACCCATATCGGTAGAAGACGCGAGCCAAGCATTTTCAACTTTTACGTTTTCTTTTCCAAAAAGTTCAACGGACACCTCGTAGAATACGTCTCTTAAAAAAGAACTATCGTTACGAGCAAGAGAGCCTGCAATATCAGATACGGTTGCATTTGCGCCCATTGCAAGACAAGCGCCTGCAATCGCTCTATTAACTTTATTATTTGCGCTAACGATAACTTCGGGAGTTGCGCCTCTAACGTAACTTTCGAGTTTAACTTCACCGGGGATAGTATTAACTACGTCACCGCCTTTTGTAATAATGGGGTGAATTCTAACGTGTTCGTCATCTCTAAACGTTTCACGAAGAGCGTTGATAGCGTTAAGTGCAAGGTTTGCCGCGTACAAAGCGTTGATGCCTTTTTCGGGAGTTCCACCAGCATGAGAGGATTTACCTTCAAACACTACTGATTTACGTACTACACCGTTTGAGCCACCAGTAAGTTTTACAATACAATCGGTATCTCTTGCTGCGTGATTCATATAAGCAATATCAACGTCGTCGAAAACTCCGCGCTTTATAAATTCTTGTTTACCTGATGCGTAAGAAATTTTGCCTTCTTTGATAAGATTTTTTCTAAATTCTACCTCACAACCTTCTTCTGCAGGAACGGCAATAAGTTTGATTTTACCAGATAATCCCTCTAAAAGTTCACGGTTAGTGAGCGCTGACGCAATACCAAGAAGAGTTGCGCTTTGTGCGTTGTGTCCGCAAGCGTGAACTGCCCCCGTTATCTTATCAGCCTTAGGGTGAGTTGCGCAAATAACGCTATCAAGTTCACCAAGTATTGCAACGGTTTTGCCAGGTTTACCAGTATCAATCGTAGTCCAAAAACCAGTAAGCCCTTCGAAACGCTCTACTTTATAACCGAGTTTTTCGAACTCTGCAATCATCCTTTCGTTCGCTTTGAATTCCTTCCATCCAAGTTCGGGATTTTCGTCCATATAATTAAATACGTCCACCATAAGGTCTGCGTATTTTTCTACCGACTTTATAACGTCTGCTTTTTTGAATAACCTTTGTTTCATCTCTTTCTCCTAATCTAATTAATTGAAATAAATTCAAAAATCAAAAGGCGTACCAAAGTACGCCTATTTTTTACATTATATCGTTTGCGTATAAAGGATGTTTTTCGCAAAGCGCTTTAACTTCTGCTCTAACTTCGTCAAACGCTTCTTCGCCTTTGTCGATAATTTTAACGAGAAGTTCGCCAACTTTTGCGCAGTCCTCTTCGTCAAAGCCACGAGAAGTGATACTGGGAGTACCGATTCTGATACCACTAGTAACGGAAGGCTTTTGAGTGTCGAAAGGTATTGCGTTTTTGTTAACGGTGATGTTTACCTTATCAAGCATAGTTTCAAGTTCTAAGCCAGTGATTCCTTTGCTGGTGAGGTCGAGAAGAAGAAGGTGATTGTCCGTTCCACCAGATACGAGGTTTACTCCTCCTGCAAGAAGAGTCTTTTCGATTGCTTTTGCGTTTTTAACGATTTGTTCTTGATACTTTTTAAACTCGGGAGAAAGCGCCTCTTTTAAGCACATTGCCTTCGCTGCAACGATATGCATCAAAGGACCACCTTGCGTTCCGGGGAATATTGCCTTGTCGATTTGAGCAGCGTATTGCTCTTTACAAAGAATCATACCGCCACGAGGTCCTCTCAAAGTTTTGTGAGTAGTGGTGGTAACGAAATCTGCGTAAGGAACGGGACTTGGGTGAAGTCCGGTTGCAACGAGACCTGCAATGTGAGCCATATCTACCATAAGGTAAGCGCCAACTTCGTCCGCGATTTTTCTAAGCGCTGCAAAATCTATTACTCTAGGATATGCGCTTGCGCCTGCAACGATAAGTTTGGGCTTGCACTCAAGAGCAGTTTTTCTAACTTCATCGTAATCTATTCTACCAGTTTCTGCACTTACTCCATAAGGAACGAAATTGAAGTATTTACCCGAAACGTTTACTTTGCTACCGTGAGTGAGGTGTCCCCCGTGAGCAAGATTCATACCCATAACGGTGTCACCGGGGGTGAGCATTGCAACGTAAACGGCAAAGTTTGCATTTGCGCCGGAGTGAGCTTGAACGTTAGCGTGTTCTGCGCCGAAGAGTTCTTTTGCTCTATCTCTTGCAAGATTTTCAACTACGTCCATATGTTCGCATCCACCGTAATAACGTTTGCCGGGGTATCCTTCTGCATATTTATTAGTGAAGAAACTTCCTGCCGCCGCCATAACTGCGGGAGAAACGAAGTTTTCACTTGCGATAAGTTCGATATTTCCGCGTTGACGATTAAGTTCAGCGCTCATTGCCTCGTAAAGGTCTTTGTCTTGAGACTTGATAATACTTAAATCTACCATTTTTTGCTCCTTTTATCCTTCGATTATATATTTATTAAGAATTTCTTGAATTTTTGCCTCAGGCATAACCCCCGTAATACTTTCAACGAGTTCACCTTTTACGTAAAGTTTCAAGGTGGGAACTGCGCTTATTCCAAGATTAATTGCTATTTGCTCGCAATCGTCTACGTCCGCTTTTGCAACGGTTACTTTGCCTGCGTTTGCTTTTGCTATTTCGTCGATAATAGGTGATAGCATACGGCAAGGGCCACACCACGTTGCCCAAAAATCAACGAGAACAATCTCATCGGATTTGATTATTTCTTCAAAATTTTCACTAGTTACGTTTACTATAAATTCGTTCATTTATTTCTCCTTTATTCGGAAATCTTAATTCCAAGTTCTTTGAGTTGTTTTTCACTAACCTCACCCGGTGCGTCGCTCATGGGA
Source organism: Clostridia bacterium (assembly GCA_045633305.1). GTDB lineage: Bacteria > Bacillota > Clostridia > Christensenellales > RUG350 > RGIG2224. Next base: position 5,731 of record JAZQYG010000087.1, read on the forward strand.
CAACTTGCGTTTTGAACTTTCGGGAAAGCGATAACGTCTCTTATGCTCTCAGTACCAGTGAGTAACATTACGAGTCTATCAAGACCAAACGCTAATCCTCCGTGAGGGGGCGTACCATATTTGAAGGCGTCTACGAAGAAACCGAATTTGACTCTAATTTCCTCTTCCGTAAGTCCAAGTACTTTGAACATCCTCTCTTGAAGAGCAGAATCGTGTATACGGATAGAACCACCGCCTGCCTCTTGTCCGTTGATTACAAGGTCGTACGCTCTTGCTCTCATCCTTCCGGGGTCACTATCACAGTATACCAAATCTTCTTCGATAGGACAAGTAAAAGGATGATGCGCTGCAACAAATCTTTCCTCTTCGTCGCTGTATTCAAGCAAAGGAAATTCGGTAATCCACATTATATCATACTTAGATTTATCAATCAAATTATTTTTCTCTGCAAGATAAAGTCTAAGTTCTCCAAGGGCGCGATATACGACTTTGCTCTTATCTGCGATAATGAATATAACGTCGCCAACCTCGGCGTTCATACGAGCAAGAATAGCATCTTTTTCCTCTTCACTCATAAATTTAAGGAAAGAAGAACTGGTCGCGTCCTCGCGGAGCGCAATCCAAGCAAGACCTTTTGCACCAAAGTTTTTGACTTTTTCACCAGTAGCGTCGATATCCTTTCTGCTCATGAGTTTTGCAAACCCTTTTGCGTTGATACCTCTTACCGCTCCGCCCGAGGCAATTACGGACGAAAATACTGAAAAAGAGCAATCGCCAAGTAAATCCGTGAGTTCCACGAGTTCCAAGCCAAAACGGGTATCGGGTTTGTCTGAACCGAATCTTTCCATAGCCTCTTTATACGGCATCCTCTTGAAAGGTTCGCTAAATTCTATACCTTTGCACTCTTTGAATATGTGTTTGATAAGTCCTTCCGTCATATCCATAACGGTGTTCTCGTCGTTAACGAAACTCATCTCCAAGTCAATCTGTGTAAATTCAGGTTGACGGTTAGACCTCAAGTCTTCGTCACGGAAACACTTTGCAATTTGATAATATCTATCAAAGCCTGAAACCATCAAAAGTTGTTTGAATAGTTGTGGTGACTGGGGTAAAGCATAAAAAGAGCCGTGATGAACTCGACTTGGAACGAGGTAGTCTCTTGCTCCTTCTGGTGTTGATTTACCAAGAATAGGCGTTTCAACTTCCAAAAATCCGTTCTCGTCAAGATAATTTCTCGTTGCATGACAAATTTTGTGACGCATGATGAGGTTAGACTGGAGTGAACTTCTTCTTAAATCCAAATATCTGTATTTGAGTCTAAGAGCGTCGTTTGCCGTAGCCTCGTCGCTTATAAGAAAAGGAGTAACTGCGGCGGCGGAGAGAATTTCGTACTCCGAAACGTCGATTTCTATCTCACCCGTGGGAATATTTTTGTTAATATTCTTTTCTCCTCTTGAACGAACTATACCCTCTGCGCAGATTACGTATTCGTTTTTAATAAGAGAAGGAGCAAGTTTGCCCGCATAATTATCGCCAAATGCAATCTGAACTATTCCGCTTCTATCTCTAACGTCCGCAAAAAAGAGCGAACCAAGGTCACGATACTTTGAAATCCAACCGCAAACGACTACCGTTTTGCCTACGTCAGCAGAAGTAAATTCACCGCACATTTTAGTGCGCTTTTTGCCAAAATTTGCCATTTATCTATTCTCCTTAAGTATTTTATCGAGTTCTTCTATTTTTACGCTTTGGACTTGTCCGTCCGACATTTTTTTGAGTTGACATACACCTTCTTGCTTTTCGCTTTCACCAAACACCGTGGTGTATTTTGCGCCCAGTCTATTTGCATACTTCATTTGCGCCTTCAAACTTCTATTCATAAGGTCGCACTCTGCGCTAATTCCCTCTTTGCGAAGTTTGTAAACGGTTGCTCTAACGAGTGAACTTTCACTGTCGGATAGGTTTGCAATATAAATTTCAGGAACGTTAGGCGAGCCTAGGTCTGCGCCTTCTTTTTCGGCTATCATCAAAAGTCTTTCAAGTCCCATACCAAAACCAACTGCGGGAGTGGGATTGCCTCCAAGTAAAGAAACAAGGTTGTCATATCTACCTCCACCGCAAACGGTTAGTCCGTCGTTGATAAACTCGAATACCGTTCTTGTGTAGTAATCAAGTCCCCTTACAATCTTGGGATTGACCGTGTAACCGATACCAGCCTCTTCTAGACACTTCTTGAGCGTTTCAAAGTGAGACGCGCAGTCCTCGCACAAGTAATCGAGTATTTCGGGAGCGCCGGCGTTAATCTCTCTACACTTTTCTTCTTTGCAATCAAGTATACGGAGAGGATTTTTGTGGAAACGCTCTTTACAGTCTTTACACATATTCTCTACGTTACCGCTTATGAAAGATTTGAGGGCTTCGTTATATTTTTTACGACACTCCGGACAACCTATGCTGTTTATAAAAAGTTTTGCGCCCGTTATGTTCATTGAATCCATAACGGCTTTTGCAATTTGGATAACTTCGGCATCCGTTTGAGCCTCGGGAGAACCGTAAATTTCTACACCGAACTGGTGATGTTCACGAAGTCTACCCGATTGAGGTCTTTCATAACGAAATACTGGTGTGATATAGTACATTTTGACAGGAAGCGACGCGTTTCTGTCCATACCGCTTTCAATGTACGCTCTTGCAACGCCTGCAGTTCCTTCGGGCTTTAAGGTGATACTTCTTTCTCCTTTATCGAGAAAGGTGTACATTTCTTTCCCGACGACGTCCGTCGTATCGCCTACTCCTCTCAAAAACAGTTCGGTATGCTCGAAAGTAGGAGTACGTATTTCGTTCAAGTTGAAAAGTTTTGCAACTTCTCTTGCTTTTGCCTCTGCCGTCAAAAATGCGTATGAGTCTTGTGGCAAGGCGTCTTTTGTTCCTTTTGGTATGTTAATCATAATTCCGTCCGTTAAATTATATATTTTTTGAGGTTCATAGTTTTTACGGTCTTTTCAAGATGTTCGAGAACGTAATTTTTGTCTATTACTATCTCAATCATATCGTGTTTAGACGCGTCCGCGTTAAAAGATATATCGTCAAGGAGTTGTTCCATAACGGTATGCAATCTTCTTGCTCCGATATTCTCACTCGTTTCGTTTTCGTACTCGGCAATTTTTGCTACTTCGCCTATCGCCTCGTCGGTGAACTTAATATCAACGTTATCCACCTTCAAAAGTTCGGCGTATTGAGTGAGTATAGCGTTATCGGTGTGAGTCAAAATTTTGCAGAAATCTTCTCTGGTTAAACTTTCAAGTTCAACTTTGATAGGAAATCTTCCTTGAAGTTCGGGAATTAAATCCTCCATCTTCGATATATGAAAAGCGCCCGCAGCAATAAAGAGAATATAATCGGTACGAATTGCGCCGTATTTAGTCATAACGGTGCTACCTTCTACGATAGGAAGAATATCTCTTTGTACGCCCTCTCTGGATACGTCCGCGCCGTTCGTTTTTCTACCGGCAGCGATTTTGTCTATCTCGTCGATAAAAATTATTCCTTCTTGTTCTGCTCTTGCAATTGCTTCGCTATTAACTCCGTCCTCGTCGATAAGTTTGTCCGCCTCTTCTTGCATAAAGGTTTCTCTCGCCTCTTTGACGGTGACTTTACGAGCCTTTTTCTTTTTGGGGAGCATACCGTCGAATACGCTTCCAAGAGAAATTTCCATACCCGAGCCTACTGGAAGTTCCATTTTAGGCGCAACGTTTATTTGAATTTCTACCATAAAGTGGTCTAGTTTACCACTTCTAAGTTCTGCTAAAATTTCCTCTTTAAGAACGGCGTCCGCGCGGTCGGGAGATGCTGATTTTCTAATGGGAAAAATCAAATCGCAAAGTTTTTTCTCCACTATATCGGTGGCTTTTGTTCTAACTTCCGCCATCTTTTCTTCTTTTACCAGTCTAACCGCTACTTCAACGAGGTCTCGCACCATTGATTCACAATCACGGCCAACGTAACCTACTTCGGTGTATTTGGTTGCCTCGACTTTTACGAAAGGCGCTTTTACGAGTTTTGCAAGACGACGAGCAATCTCCGTCTTACCAACGCCGGTAGGTCCTTTCATAATAATATTTTTGGGAGTTATTTCCTCTCTTACTTTTTCGGGAAGACGACTCCTTCTATAACGATTACGCAAAGCAAGGGCAACCGCCTTTTTTGCTCCTTGTTGACCGATAATATAACGGTCGAGTTCGGCAACTATTTGTTTAGGAGAAAGATTCATTACTCAATTACCTCCACTACGATATTGTCGTTGGTGAAAACGCAAAGTTCGCTTGCAATTTTCAAACTTGCTTTTGCAATTTCAGGGGCGCTCATTTGAGTGTTTTGCATAAGAGCGCGAGCAGCAGCCAAAGCATAATTACCGCCAGAGCCTATTGCACATACGCCTTCGCTTGGGTCTATAACTTCACCAGAGCCCGATACGATAAGCATAGTATCTTTATCGGCAACTATCAAAAGAGCCTCGAGTTTTCTTACCATTTTGTCGTTGCGCCAAAGTTGAGCAAGTTCAACCGCGCTACGCATCAAATTACCCGAATATTTTGAAAGCATTTCCTCAAAATGTTCGGAAAGAGAAAACGCGTCGGACACAGACCCTGCAAAACCGAGGATAACCTTGTCGTTGTAAATTCTTTTAACTTTTATCGCGTTTCCTTTTAAAATTACGCTCTCGCCCATAGTGACTTGTCCGTCACCTGCAATAGCGGTCACACCGTCGCGTTTAACGGCGCAAATAGTCGTTCCTCTAAATTCCATTTTTCTTCCTCCAACTAACGTATTCCGTCATTTTAGTAACGGCGCGTTCAGAATATGCTTTTTTTCGTAACTCTTTATCCTTAATTCTCTCTTCAAGCGCAGGTAAAATGCCGAAGTTCGCGTTAACCGGTTGAAAATCCTCGCTTACGCTTTCAGTTACGAAAGAGCAAAGCGCGCCGGTTATACTCTCTTTGGGAAGATTCAAATCGAATCCTTTTTCTTTTCCCATTATTGCAAGGGCAACTACGAGTCCGCTCATAACGCTTTCCATATAACCCTCAACGCCAGTAATTTGACCTGCAAAATATATATTCTCTCGTCCTTTAACCGACATATTTGCAGTCAGTATTTCTGGAGAGTTTATATACGTATTTCTATGCATCACGCCGTAACGAACGAATTCGGCGGACTTCAGTCCAGGTATAAGAGAAAATACTCTTTTTTGCTCGGGGAAAAGCAAATGCGTTTGAAATCCCACGAGGTTAAAAAGTTTGCCCTCTTTGTCCTCTCTACGAAGTTGCAATACGGCGTACGGTCTTTCCTCTCGTCTACCAAAGCCTACAGGACGGAGCGGACCGAAACGCAAAGTATCAACTCCTCTTTTCGCCATAATTTCTACGGGCATACAACCTTCGAAAATTTCCTCTCCCTCAAAATCTTTAACGGGAGCGCATTTTGCATTAATTAGTTCTTCGTAAAAGGTTAAGTATTCCTCTTTGCTCATAGGCAAATTAAGGTAATCGTCTCCACCTTTTCCGTATCTACCACCGAAAAACGCTCTATCGTAATCTATACTCTCACCCGTAACTATAGGGGCGGCGGCGTCAAAGAAGAAGGGTCTTTTTTTGCAAATTTTCTCTATTTCACCCTCGAGCGCCTCGTCCGTCAGCGGCCCGGTTGCAATTACCGTTATACCTTCCTCGTCAATCTTGTCTACGAGAGTCGGGCAAATTTCCACTCCAAACTCTATAAGTTTATCGTGTACTCTACGCGAAAAGCTCTCTCTTTCTACGGCAAGAGCGCTACCTGCCGGAACTGCGCACTCGTAAGCAGAGGCAAGTACCTCCGAACCCAAAAGTTCGAGTTCTCTTTTTAGCGTTCCAGAGCCGGTTGATAGTTCTTTGCTTTTTAGACTGTTACTGCAAACTAATTCGCACAAAGTATCAAGGTGATGCGCCGGACTCTTTTTGTTCGGTTTCATATCGAACAGATGCACTTTATACCCTCTTTTTGCAAGAGTCAAAGCGCACTCCGAACCTGCAAGTCCACCACCGATTATCTTAATCAACGGTTTCATCTTTTTGAATTACCGCCTCTACGTAACCGCACTTTTTCTCGGTGCAAACGTAATTGAGTACGTCTTTATTATTTCTTTGCACCATAACGCTCGAACACTTGGGACAAAGTTTAGGCGCGGGTATATCCCACGACATAAAACTGCAATCGGGATATCCAGTACAACCGTAAAAAATCTTGCCAGTTTTGGAGCGACGCTTGCTGACTGGACGATTACATATAGGACAAGTGGTCTCTACTTCGGATTCAAGAGGCTTAATATTTTTACAGTTAGGATAGTTCGGACAAGCAAGAAATTTGCCGAATTTACCCTCTCTTATTACCATATTCGCTCCACACTTGTCACAAATAACGTCTGATTTGACCGCTTCTATTCTCATCTTCTTGCCGTCGTTATAAGCGGAATTAACTTTTTGAATAAAGGGAGGATAAAACGTTTCGATAATGTCGTTCCATTTGACTCCGCCTTCTTCTATTTTGTCAAGTTTGCTCTCCATATCCGCAGTAAAGCCAAGGTCCATAATATCGGGGAAGTATTTAAGCATCATATCGCAAACGGCAAAACCAAGTTCGGTTGGAGCCATACATTTTTTGTCTGGCTTTTCTACGTATTCTCTTTTGTGAATAACCGAAATAATGTTTGCGTACGTACTCGGTCTACCGATACCGTTTTCTTCCATCGCTTTTACGAGGCTTGCTTCGGTGTAACGCGCCGCAGGTTTAGTAAACTTCTGTTCCTCTTTGAGCCCTTTAATCTCAAGAGCGTCACCTTCCATAAGGTTGGGGAGCATAGCGCTCTCGCCCTCTTCTTCGTTGAGTGATTCTTGACGAGCGTACATAGCGGTGTAGCCAGCAAAAGTCATAGCCTTGCCTTTGAGGGCAAAACCAAAATCGTTAGGCTCGTTCTTTGCCGATACTCTAACGGTGAGCGTATTATACTCAGCCTCTTGCGATTGACTTGCAAGGAAACGCTCGTAAATCAATTTGTAAACTCTGTATTGATTATTTTGTATACGTCCTTTTAAACTTGCGGGCGTGCGCTCGAGCGAAATAGGTCTAATAGCCTCGTGCGC
>JAZQYG010000088.1:0-4438 GCA_045633305.1 Clostridia bacterium
GCGCCAAGTGGCATCAAAACGGTATTCGTCATTTCGTCAAATAGAGTCAAAAGGTCGAATCCAAATATCGTTATAGCCCCGCCATACGCTCCGCCCACCGACCAAGCGATAGGGAGTGAAATAATAAAGCAAAGCAAGCAAACCGTAAGGGTTGCTTTGGTTCTATTGAGTTTAAACTTTTGTATTGCAAATTGCGCGGACACCTCAAGAAGGGAAATAACTGAAGTTAGCGCCGCGATTACTACCATCGCAAAGAATAAAAATGATACGATATTACCGATAAAGCCCATTTTTACGAATACTTGGGGGAGAATTACGAATAGTAGGGACGGACCTTGCGCCTCGGTTAAACTTTCGGGTTTGAGAGCGCCGAGCGCGGAAAAAATCGCAAGTCCGCAAAGAAGAGCAATTATCGTATCAAATATGCTTACCATAACGGCGGATTTGCCGATATTAATGTTTTTACCAGTGTACGAACCGTAACAAATCATTATGCCCATACCAAGAGATAGCGAGAAAAAGGCTTGACCCATTGCCGCCAAAATTCCGTCGAAACCAAGTTCGGCAAAGTTTGGATTGAGGTAATAGTTGAGTCCGTTTGATACTCCTTCTCCAAGGAACAAGCAGTACACGGTGATAGCGAGCAAAATTATAAATAGGGTAGGCATAAGAATTTTGCTTGCTTTTTCGATTCCGCCTTTTATTCCTGATTTGATGATAATTCCTGCAAGAGCAAAGAATACGAAGGTATATATTATCGGTTCAAATGCGCTTGAAGTGAATAGAGCGTAAGAAGTTGCGTTACTCGTTACAGCATCCGTATTGAACGAGTTTACCGCGTATCTTAAGGTCCAACCGCCTAAAACGGAGTAATAGCAAGTAATTAAAAACGGGATAGCAACCATGACTAGTCCTATCCAACCGATTTTAGAATTGATGTTTTTAAATGCTGTTACGGTGTTAGATTCAGAGCGTTTACCAAGTAAAATTTCGGCAATCATTGCAATAATACCTATAAGGAGAATACTTGCAATGTACACCAGTACGAAAGCCGCGCCACCGTTAGCGCTAACTTTATAAGGGAACGCCCATAAGTTACCAAGTCCTACTGCCGAGCCTGCTGCGGCGAGAATAAAGCCGATACCGCTGGCAAAACCATTTTTCTTCTTTTCTTGAGTCATATAATCTCCTTTTTAACTCGATTATTATACCAAAATTAAGAAAAACAGTCAATAAAATGCATATAATAAGTAAAGCCTGCTATCGCAGGCTCACCGTTAGTCGGCTTTTGAAAAACTAGTGTTGGTACACTTGGGACAAGGGGGCATTTTGTCTTGTTGGTTCAAGCATACGTCCGTTCCGCAATTAGTGCAACTGTAACAACCTTCGCCGGGTTTTTCACCGGTATGATAAAATTTAGCCATTGTGAACCTCCTGTATTTTATATTCGTAGTATTTTCGTTTTGAAAAAAATTATTCACACTAATATAATTTTTATAAAAAATTCCCGATTTTACTCTCACCCTTTTTCGTCATAAAATAGCCTTTTGCAACATATATTTCAGTGTAGAGTAGGGGGTTTTATGAGAGAATATATCGAAAAAAGAGCGATTGAACTTGGTGAATACATATTAAATAGTGGCTCAACCGTAAGGGCGTGCGCTGAAAAATTTGGAATAAGTAAAAGCACCGTTCATTACGACGTTTCCAAAAGACTAAAGTACGTTGATTACGATTTGTATCTAAAAGTAAAAAAAATTCTTGATTTTAATTTTGGCGAGCGCCACTTGCGAGGAGGCGAAAGTACCAAAAGAAAGTATGAGAAAATGAAACCTTGAAGGTTTCATTTTTTTATAATTTATTTTTTAAAAGAAATTTAATAGGTTGATGTATTTTTAAGGCGTTTTGTTTGACAACGGTTAACTATGGGTATAGATTAATTTTTAGAGGAAGAAAAATGGAACGGATTGATAAAAACAAATTTGAGTACAAATGGGTTATAGTTGGACTTTGCTTTTTTATGATGTTCGTATGTTTGGGCTTTGCAAGCGGAATACGTAATCATTTCATAGTTCCTATTACCACGTATTTAAATATAGAAAGAGGTGTGTTTGCCTTTAACGATACTTTTAGATTCATTTCAACTAGTATAGTTAATCTCTTTTTCGGTTTTATCGTAGCAAAAATAGGCGCAAAAAAAATGATGCTATCGGGTTTTATCGTTCTTATTTGTTCTATGCTTTGCTATGCGTTTGCTCAAAGTGTTTTATTGATTTATCTAGGCGGAATACTTCTTGGCGTTGGTATTGCTTGGACGGGTACGACTTTAGTTGGGTACGTCGTTGCAAAATGGTTCAAACAAAATCGTGGAACGATAATGGGGGCAATTTTGTGTTCTAACGCTTTGGGTTCGGCTATAGCAAATAAAATTTTGGTTGAGCCTATCGTATACGGTTCTCCTGATGGATATAAGACTGCATATTACGTAATTGCTATTGCTATAGGAGTAGTTGGACTTTTGGTTCTATTGTTTTATCGTGAGCCAAAAGAAGGAGAGGGCGAACAAGGAGAAATCAAAGGGAAGAAAAAGCGCGGTAGAGTATGGAGCGGAATTGACTTCAAAGACGCCGTCAAAAAACCTTATTTCTATTGCGCGATTATTTGTATCGTAGGAACGGGACTTATTTTGCAAGGAATTTTTGGCGTTGCGACGGCGCATATGACGGACGTTGGAATAAATGCAAGTATGCTCACAACAATTTCAATGATGAGTTCCATAATGCTTATGCTAATGAAATTTTTGTCCGGATTATGCTACGATAAGTTTGGTTTAAGAGTAACGATATCGATTTGTTCGATTTGCTCTATTATCTCTATCGTTTTGCTTTGTTTCGTGGATTCGCCGAGTATGGGCGCGCTGGCTTTTGTGTACGCCGTTTTTGCAGCGATTGCTATGCCTCTTGAAACAATTATATTGCCTCTTTACGCTAGTGACTTATTCGGAGAAAAATCTTATAGCAAAATGTTGGGAATATTCGTATCCTCGTCTACCGCGGGTTGTGCGTTAGGCTCTCCGATACTTAATTTCTGTTATGACGTTATGGGCTCTTACGTTCCTGCGTTTATCGTGCTTGGAATAATAATGCTTTGCGTGGTCGTACTTCTTCAATACGTAATAACGGCAGGTCATAGAGAAAGAAAACGAGTTGAAAGTCAAAGCGCTTTGCTCTCAAATAAATAGTATAAAATTCAACGATTAAGGCTCTATCATAGTGTGATAGAGCCTTTTTAAAATTAGGTATTGATTTTTGACTTTGACTGTGCTAAAATATTACAAAAGATAATAATTTATCTTGTAAGGAGGAAAACTGCTATGAAAATGATTACTGCAATCGTAAACAAAAAGGACGCCGACGAGGTTTGCCACGCACTAACGGAAGACGGGTATTTCTTTACTAAAATGGCGACCACGGGTGGATTCTTGACCTCTGGAAACGTTACCTTAATTATGGGTGTTGACGACGAAAAAGTTAAACCTGCTATGGATATAATTCGCAAACATTGTTCACGTCGTGTGGTTACCGTGCCTGCGTCTGCTCAACCTGCTATGCCGATAGCCCTTCCCGTGCAAGTAACGGTGGGAGGAGCGACGGTGTTTGTAACGAGCGTTGACGAATTCGAAAAGATGTAAAGGAATTAAAAAAGGACTTTGTCAATAATCAATAACGCGATTATATGACCAAGTCATAAAAAGTCTTAAAGATTTTTATAAGGGTATAGTGAGCGCTATGCCCTTTTTGTGTTTGAAGAAGATTAACCTTTTGTACTTTGTTAACTTTTTGTCGCACAAAAAGTTACAAAAAGGCATGGGGGATTGCGATTTCCCCCATACCCCTTAATACGCTTTTGATATGGTTGAATTAAAATAAAGTTTGCTATGGCGTGCACGTTTGTCGTACACGTCGCGTGCTCGTGCTCCCCAAAACGCTTTGGTGTGGTATGGTAAAAATATAAAGTCGAGGGATGAAATTTTATTTAGAGTATCGTTTTACGTTGTTAGTTTGCCCTAAAATGTAGTCGATACTCGTATTATAAAAGTTTGCCAAAGAAATCAAAACGTGTGTTGGTATATCGTTTTCACCCGTTTCATATTTAGAGTAACCCGTTTGGGACATATTAAGAATTTTTGCAATTTGTGTTTGAGTAAGGTCGTTGTCCTCTCTCAATTCTCGTATTCTACGATACATTTTTTACTCCTCACATAGGCTATACATATTATAATTAACCTGTTTTAGATTATTGACTTTTAACCTAAAATAGGTTAGAATTATTAAAAATCGTATGAGATTTTTGAGTTTATTTTTTGTATGGAGGAAAAATGAAAAAGGCTATTAAACTTTTTATGGTTTTCGTGTTTGTTGTGCTTATGCTTTTTGCA
>JAZQYG010000089.1:0-2123 GCA_045633305.1 Clostridia bacterium
TTTTTAGTCAAGTGCTTGGCGTAATCGCTAAGTTGGTTGATATATCTTGCCGTACTCTCTAGTACTCCTCCGTTTGAAGACAATTGCGAAACGTTTACGCTTGCAAGGTCCGCCCTTCTCGAGAGGTCGTCTAATAATTCCCTTTGATAAGTTACGCTAGAAGAGAGACTCAATTTGTCAAGTTTTATCTCGATATCGTTCACGTCTGATATGAGGTCGTAAAAAGATTTTTGATAAACTGCTTCAAGTTTTGCGTTCGTTTTATTTTTTTGGTCGGCAAGAACGACTATGCCTACGGTGAGGGAAATAATTATAACACTTGCAATAACTACCCAAACCCAAATAGGTATTCGTTTTACGCTAAAATTTCCTTGTCTATTTTCCATACTGCCTCCTTACATGCAAAATCTATGCGAACCTATCGTGGTAACGTATGGACGAGACCAAATCCATTTACTAGTTGCCGTACGGGGGTTAAAATAATATATACAACCGCCCGACGGGTCCCAACCGTTCATTGCGTCGCGCGCCGCGGATTTTGCAGTTGCGTTCGGCTCTAAGTTTATCTGTCCGTCGTCAACGGCGGTAAATGCGTAGGGCTGGTATATAACTCCCGAAATCGTATTTGGAAAAGAAGAGTGCTTTACTCTATTGAGTACAACCGCCGCCACCGCAACTTGACCGGTATAAGGCTCTCCTCTAGCCTCGGCGTGAACGAGTTTAGCAAGCAAATAAACGTCTGACGCGGAGTATCCGCCCGTTCCCGAACTTCCCGACGTTTGAGAGAGTGTTATTCCCATTTTAGAGGCGGTTTTCGCCCCCACTATTCCGTCTACGCTAAGTCCGTTTTTGGACTGAAAATATCTCACGGCGTTTCTCGTTTGCGCTCCGTAAATTCCGTCTACGCTACCCGTGTAATATCCCCAGTTCTTTAATTTTTGTTGAATCGTTCTAACGGTCGCGCCCGAACTTCCGTACTTATAAACCGACGCTGCATCCGCCGTTTCGTAAGGGAAAGCGAAAGATAAAAAAGTACAAACCACGAGCATAATCGATAGAATCGTTAAAGTCTTATTTCTTTTCATTGAGTCCTCCGTTTATGTACCGAAAATTTTATCGCAAATCTCTTTTAAAGCGGACTTATATTCCACCGTTTCGCCCTCGCCCTTTGGAGTAAAACAAAGTGGCGGGAATAAAACGCACCACCAGTTGTCTCCATCTGCCTCGCCAAGTTCAACGATAAGAGCGTCGTACACACCCTCTTCAAGCGTATACTCTCCATAACTTCTTGCAGGGAATTTTTCTTGAGTTAGGTAAACCTTAGACTCATAGTGATAACCTTTTTTTTCGAGTACGCCGTCTGCGACTTTTTCTATTTCTTCGATATGCTCTCCAACCTCTTGTTTTGCCATATCCGACGAGGTGAGATTACAAACGAAGGGAGTCAAATAATTAACGACGGCGTCTTTGACCTCGTATTTTACACTTTGGTCAACCGTCGCGTTTGAATTTGCGCGAATATGTATTCTAACACAACTGTCTTTTACCTCGAAATTTCCACCAAATAGTACGGTTAAAACAACTGCAACCGTCAAAAAAACTACGATTTTTTTCATAACCCACTCCTTTTGATTCTATTATTGACACAACAAGGCGGGCTATACCTCGAATTTTATTCTATTGCTTGACAAATTTTCGCACTCAACTGTATAATATATAGAAATATTATATTATGGAGTTATTATGGGCAATTTTAGAACCGATTTACAAGCGGTTATGGAGCGTGACCCTGCGGCGACTAGCAAACTTCTCGTATTTTTTACTTATTCGGGATTTAAAGCAATCAGACGCCATAGACGCGCCAACTGGTTCTACCGTCACGGTTTAAAGGGCTTAGCAAGATTTATCAGTCAGCGCACGAGAAAAAAGACGGGCGTAGAAATTCACCCGGGCGCAACTATCGGCAAAGGTGTATTTATCGACCACGGTATGGGCGTAGTTATAGGTGAAACCGCCGAAATCGGAGATAACGTTACAATATATCAAGGCGTTACGCTAGGTGGTACTGGTCTTCAAAAAGGAAAACGTCACCCCACTATCGGCAACAACGTAATGATAGGTTC
>JAZQYG010000090.1:0-12257 GCA_045633305.1 Clostridia bacterium
CTTCCACAAGGAGAAGTCAAACTTTCAACGGCAAAAGTAGACCCAGTAGGATTAGAAGGTGCTTCTAGAGTTGCAAAACCTTTTACGTCAACGTATTGAGTAGCAACTTGTCCTTTTTCAATAAGACCATCAAGTACACCCTCACCAAAACTTAACGCACCGTAATCAGCGTTTATCGGAACAAGATATTTTTCACCTAGTTCAACTCCATAAAGCCAAGGGGAAAGTACGCTTGCAACTCTTACGCTTGCTATTACGGAAACGTTTCTTTTTATGTTGTTAAAATTAAAAGTTATACTCTCGTCTTTTCTCTTTTTAAGTTTACCAGTAATTAAACCAGTCGAACAAAGCGCCTTGAATCCTTCTCCTTCTCCATATATAAGTCCGTCTTTTTCAGTCAAAAACGTATTGATTTTTTCAAATACGCCGTCTTTTGTGATTAATTGACAATATTCTTTTTCGACGCCATCTCCATCTGGAAGAACAAGAATAGAGGCAACGTCAAGCGCACCTATAAATTCTTCAACGGAGTTATCGTCATTCATATTCAATGCTCTTACCTCTCCGCCTGCAATCTTAAACGAATCTAAAAGGTTTGAGCAGTAAACGCTCGTAAAACGAGGTATTAATACTATAGGTTTATTTTTCTTTTCCTCCGAGGTGTTTGCTTTATCAGTTTTGAATCTTACGTTATTCACAAGACCTCTGGACTGAGGCGTAGTTTTGTATACGCTTTCAAAAGGGGCGGTATAACTTTGTGTTATACCAAAGTTATTTAGCGCTCTATCTTTTGTAAGGTCAAATCTTCCGTCGGTATCCGTACTACCAACGTACTCGGGCGAAAAATCAAGTAAAGGCAAAATTTCGTTGCACATAACTACGAAGTCGCCGTATGCGTTATCAAAAAGCGAATTTGACGCTTTGTCAAAATCAAAACCAAGTCCGTTTCCTACGCAACTTTTAATAACCGTCGCAATAGTTCCGCCCTCGCCCACAACGGATGCGGAAATAAAATTTCCACTTTGAATATTATCGCTTACAAGGTCGAATAAACGTTTAGCATACTCAAAATCGGGCACGCCGTAGTCGTCTCTCTTTAGAGACAATCTGTATACCCTACCAACCTTATCAAAAGTGTTATGTATAAGTTTAGATGAATCAACTGCGCTTCCAGCGCTACAAACGAAACTATCCGAGTTTTCTTTTTTGTTTAAATTTTTACCACAATCTATACCTAATCCAAATCTCGCGCAATACGAGCCCAAAAGGGCGGAAAAAGCCTTTGATTCGCTCGTATAATCACACACGGAAGATACGACGCTCTCACTCCTCTTTACGCCTGAGGCAACGAGTTTTGCAACGGATACGACTATTGAATAAAGTGCGCCCATAAAAGGTGAATCGACGTACAAAGAAGGGAAAGTGGAAGTACTTCCAACAAAAGTGTTATCCGTTCCTTGATGTGTTGGAAGTTTGTATGCAAATACGTTTGAAGGTGTCAACGCATATTTCCCGCCAAGTGGAGAAAGCACGCACCTTGATGAGGAATAATTAAATTTTTCAATTAATCCCTTTTGTGAACACACACCAAAATCAGATAAAACGTTAACACACGCTCCGGCAAGGTCGCCTTTTGAGAGATAAACGTTTGCGAGAGAAGAAGGTTTACAAAGTTTTGAAGGCTTTTTGTCCTCAACGGTAAAATCAATATTTTTTCTTATAGAATAGCCTTCTACAAACGAGGTGCTAAGTTCGAAGTGCTCTCCTTGTTTGATTTTTCCATTTTCAGTAACTTTTCCGCAAGATAAAAATTCAAGTTCAAAGTTATTTAAAAACGATTTTAGCTCTTCTACGTCCCTCGCCCTCACGACAAGCAACAATCCGCCCTGAATAGTTTCGGTAATTTCAAAAGAATTAACGAAAGAGTAAAGCGTATTTAAGAAATTTTCTCGGTCTGTGAACCTTGCGTCAACTATAAGTTTTACCGCTTTTTTATCTGAAATAAAAGCGGTTAATTTTCTTATAAAATCGGTTTTGCTTTCGCTATTTGTAATTAATAAAATTTCGTCGTCAAGTTTTGGATAATGGCGGGCAACGTTATTTATAGGCGCGTAACCTACAGACGCTACGTAATCACATACGGAATTTTTGCATTTTGTATCGTAAACGTCAAACTTCGTAGTGGGTATTTCCGTTTTATTGCAAAAACTAGCACAATCCTCCCCTTTTCTATCGTCGGGCTCTTTTGCTGTGCCCGTAAAAGAAAGAGCAAAAGGAACGTATCTTGATTCAAAAAGATTATTAATCACTTTACAGGTAAGATTTTCCGTATTTTTATCAAAACACGAATAAGCAGAAAGAGCAATTTTGCCCTCTTCTTTTTTTGAATCATACGTATCTGAATTTAGAGTAAAAGTTGAAAATGCTTTGCTGAAATTTTCATTTTGTTTACTGAAAAACGGTGAGGCAGAAGAAAGGTCCGCCAAGCATGGATATAAACCGAATTTATCTTTGTATTGCTCTACTCTGCGCAAATAATTAGCGTAGGTTTCGGCAACTTGAGGAATTTGAGACTCAAAATTTACTTTATCAAATCCAGAAAATTCTTGACTATTTTTATCTTTTCTTAATTGCACGAAAAAAGTAAACTCTTCGTCCGTTAAATTACGTCCTATTTCTTTTACGTAATTTTGAACGTAGGTAAGTTCACTAAGAGAGAGTGATACGTCGCTTTCACTCAAAAACGCTATAAGTTCTTTTTCCGAAGATGAAGAAAATTCATCAGGTAAAATGCTTTTTTTTGCAACTTTTTCCGCCATAACGTCCTCCGAAATACATTATAACCTTTTTTGCAAAAAAAAGCAATTGTTATACCATTTTAGTTTTATACACTATTAGTTAAGTAATGATTTTCAATATTTCATCTAGTTTATCTTTTTGTTCTGCGCTCAAAAAAGGTAGCACTGTGTTTTTGAACTTTTGAACGTCATCTTCGCTAAACTTTCCTTCTTGTTTACTTTTATTTACTTCCGCTTTTAATTCCTTTATTAATTCTTCTTCAGTCCTTCCTGAACGCTCGTCAATGATTTTTTGAACGTCCTCTTCTTTTAAGTTTTTATCTATGCCGTCACTATTATTATTGTCTTCTATTTTTTTTGTTGATTTAAAATTTTTAAGTTCTTTCATATATCCTCCTTAATCACATTATAATATATGCGAGCATATACTATTTCGTGAGGTGTAATATGGATATTTTAAATTCTTTAAGTGAACTTTTGCAATCAAAAAACATAACTGAAACTTTATCTTCTCTTTCAAGTGGCGGAGACAATTCTCAAATTGCTTCACTTCTACCAATGCTAACGACTATAATGGGAAATAAAAACGGCGTAGCAAACGCTACGCCTGAAACTTTATCAAAAGAACTAGATATTCTTATCCGTTCTGCGAAATAATTTCTATTGCTCTTAACATCACGGGGTCAGAGAGCAAAGTGTTGTTTCTGCCCGTATATACGAGATTTTCTTCTTTTGGCGTAAAACCAAATCCATCTATGCAATCGGTATAACCGTTTGCGCCTTTTACGTAGTTAGAAACGTCTCCCATAAAATAATATCTTCCTATCGTAAGTTTGATATTGAATAGTGGATTATTGCTATCTGGAAAAGGTCTTACCGTTTGTCCTACCCCTTTGCCGTAAGTTTTTGAACCAACGATTTCAGTATTACCGTCCAAAAGTAGAGCTCCGATTAGCGCTTCGGCCGCAGACGCCGTATTTGAATTTGTTAGCACTATAATTTTTCCGTCTTGAACGCCATTAAAAATATATTCACCCGTCCCCGTAGTCTTATAATCAACAAAAGCACCTTTTGATTTTTTTAAACGCATTACCACTTTTTCCGCACCGTCTTTAGACGGTTTGAGTAAATACTTAGCAATCTTTTGAAGCACGGAGCCGTCCCCACCTATATTTCCTCTTAAATCAAGCACTAATTTACTTTTTCCAGCTTGTTTAAAATCAATTATAGCCTTTTTAAAATCAATTAACGTTTCCTCGTTAAAACTTGTAAATTTGATATATCCAACGTTTGATGGGACTGAAATATTCCCGGGCAAAGATGAGAAATCGTTTATACTTTTTACAACGTCGCTCGATTTTTGAGATGCAACTAAACTTACCTCTCTTTCTTCACCGTTTAATTCGGATTTCAATCTAAGAATTACACTATCTCCTATTTTTTTATTACCTATAAGAGAGACAAAATAATCAACGAAGTCACCCTCAACCTTTTTGCCGTTAACGTGAGTAATAAAGTCCCCTGCTTTTATCCCTGCAAGGTCGCTAGGCGAGCCTTCATCTACCCACATAATGCGGAATTGACCGTTAACCGCGTAACTCATTTCTATACCAAAATACCCCGCATTATCATTACCACTTGCGCTTTCAGTATAAATCATTGAGTAAGGGTCAAGATTGTCAACTACACCCTTACACGCATAATAAACCAAGGTATCAGTATCTAACTGCTCGTAATAATTTTCGTTAACGTATTTAATAACTGAAGTTAAAAGTTCGTAGTCTTTAAGGGTTTTGAATCTTGTAACGTAATCAACGTGCATACCTACAAAAAACGAGCACACCGTTAAAACGACACAAAGCAGAATTATGAAAATTCTGCTTTTAAAAAATTTTGTAAAATTTAATTTTTTTCGTGTTCTTTTATACGCAAAAGCGGTTACGTTCTCTTCTTTGGTAAATTGTTCACTATTTTGCATTTTCGTTCATTTTATAAAGAATCTCAAGAATTCTAAAAGTAACTGCGTCCGAGAACACTCTAATATTAAGTCCCGTATCTCTCTCGATTTTATCAAGTCGATACATAAGAGTATTACGATGCACGTATAAACTCCTTGCCGTTTCAGATATATTGAGTGAATGATTCATAAATACTTCGGCAGTAAGCGTTAAGTCCGAATCCTCAAAAACTGCAACCGTTTCGGGGTTCAAATTTCTACGTTTAAAATTCTCAATAACCTTTCTTGGAAGTTCTTCGAGTATGCCAACCATCAAAAACTCTTTATACGAGTATACCCTATCGGCATAGTTAAAATACTTGCCCATCCTAAGTCCGCCAACTGCTTGTGCGTAACTTTCTCTAAATTCGTGAATACCCGTAGCGTTAGGACCGGAACAAATACTAACGTTTAGCGAAAGTTCAGCACGAATATTTTCGGCAAGCATAACGGCAAATTCATTAGTTCCAATACTTTCCTCTTCTAAATTGATATGTTTTACGTATGCAAGCACGTCTTTTTCAAGAACGACGAATATATCTCTATCAGAGGTAGAAAAAGATGAAAGAAAATTCATAATCTCTCCAACTTTTTCTCTATTTACGCCTATTGCATAAACGTAATATAAACCGTTTTCGATACCGTACTTTTCTTTTATTCTCTTAATTTCAATGGTGTTTGCATTACCAAGAAGAACGGAAGCAAACGCGTCCGAAATGCTTGGCTCAGCATCAAAGTGACGAAAAGCATTTTCGATAATTGCTGAAATCATAAAAGCAAAATCGGCGGTATTTTTATCCGTCCCTTTAATAACACCAAGTAAGGGTTGAGACATATAGTTCACGTTTATGATAAAATAGGTGTTTCCCGTATTTTCGTCCTTGTATATGCCGTCCCAAAAAGCATCTAATGCGAGAGCTCTAAACGAATACGTTTCATCCACGCCTTCCGCTTTTGCTATAACACCACCTAAAAAATCGTAAACAACTACGGATTTACTAGTTTTGCTTTCAATATCTAAAATTATGGATTTTAATTGTTCTTGCATTTGTTACTCTTTTTTTGAAGGTTTAGTTTGTTTTGATTTCAAACTATCTCTAATTTCAATAAGTATTTCTTCTATTCTTTCATCCGTAGTTTTTTCGGGAACTACATCTTCAACCGGCGCAGGCTCTTGAACTTCTTCTACTACTTCTTCGTCTTTTTTTGCAAGTGCAGCGATTTTGTCTGCGGCGATTGCAATACGAGTCTTAAACGTGCGGATAAGTCTAAGAGCAAGGAAAATACAGAACGCTATGAGTAAGAAATCAAATATCGCTTGCAAAAACAGACCGTAATCAAGTGTTATTGGCGCAATTCCTGCAGCCTCGTCCCCGGCTCTTAATACTACGCTTAAGTCACTCAAACTTGCGTCTCCAGTCAATAGTCCGATAAGTGGATTGATGACTACCGCTACGAATTGATTGATGATATCCTTAAACGCAGCACCGATAACAACACCGACTGCCATGTCGATTACGTTACCTTTGGATATAAACTTTTTAAAGTCGGACCAAAACGTTTCGCCTTTTGCTCTTAATTCGGCTTTCTTGGCCTTTTTAATTGCTTTCTTTTCTTCACGCGTTAATTTTTTCTTTTTTTCCTTCATAACTTTCTCCATTTTATTGTATAAACAAAGATTTTGATGCAAATTCAGGGTCAGCCGTTACGTCCATCTTAAGTTTTCTAAAACAATTTTCCTCCGTTCCTGTAGGCATTACTGTCGAGTGTGCTTGCAATCCTTTGAATTCGTTAAGTTTGCTAAGCGCCTTTGCTGCAATAGGATTATCCGCCGCCGAAATAGAAACAGCAACTAAAGCATCTTCTATTTTGAGCCTATAATCAACTTCTCCTAAAACTTCACGTTTTAGTTTCATTATAGTATCCAAGACCTCGGGAGCAATCAACATAATATCATCCGAAAAACCGCAAAGTTTTTTGAGACTATTCAAAAGGACGCTAGCAGATGCTCTCATTTGCGCCGTTTGTCTACCGGTTACTATATCTCCGTTAGCAAGTTTAATTGCAATAGCGGGAGCGCCTGCTTGCTCTGCTTTTTTACGTGCAGGCTCAACTACGTCACGGTCAGTGGGTTGAAGTTGCATTTCACTCATAAGCATTGCAGACTTTTCAACTGCGTCAATACTTACTCTTCCGTGTTTATAATCGCAATTCACCTTGAAGTTTCTACGTATAATCTCTTGTTTAGATGCTTCTCTTGCCACTTCGTCGTCTATTATACAATATCCCGCCATATTGACGCCCATATCGGTAGGCGAACGATAAACGTCAGTACTTCCAGTAATTTTTTCAAGTATAGTACGAACGACGGGAAAAACTTCTATATCTCTATTGTAGTTAACAGTAGGTATTCCGTAAGCGTCAAGATGAAATGGGTCAATCATATTAAAGTCGCCAAGGTCAACGGTTGCAGCCTCATAAGCAACGTTTACGGGGTGTTTCAACGAAAGATTCCATATAGGAAAGGTCTCAAACTTAGCATAACCTGCTTTTACCCCTCTTTTGTATTCATGATAAAGTTGAGAAAGGCAAGTCGCTAGTTTTCCACTACCAGGGCCGGGGGCGGTTACTACTACTAAAGGTCTAGTAGTTTCAATATAAGGATTTGCGCCGTATCCTTCGTCACTTACAATAGTGTCAACGTCGATAGGATATCCTTTGGTAGGAGTATGTATATATACCTTTTCCCCTCTCATTTCAAGCTTCTTACGAAAAACGTCTGCTTGGGCTTGACCCTTATATTGAGTGATAACTACACTACTAATATAAATTCCAAGTCTACGGAGACTATCCATAAGTCTCAACACGTCCATCTCGTAGGTAATTCCGTAATCAGCGCGGATTTTATTACGTTCAATATCTCCCGCGCTAATGATAAAGATTATTTCAAGTTTATCTTTGAGTTTTTCTAAAAGTCTAATTTTAGAATCAGGAGCAAACCCAGGAAGAACTCTCGATGCGTGATAGTCGTCAAAGAGTTTACCACCAAATTCGAGGTAAAGTTTGTTGCCTTCTTTATTGATTCTCTCTAAAATTTTTTCGGATTGCTCTTCTATATATTTTGCATTGTCAAAACAAATCTTCATCATACGTCCTCTTTAACTTGTATAATATCTTATATATTGTATCATTATAAAAATTTATTTTCAAGGAAATTAAAGAATTTTTCAAATTTTTTTAAAGACTCCAGTCGATTTCTCTTCCAAATTTTGAAAGATATTCATTTGCTCTACTAAAAGGACGTGAACCAAAAAATCCTCCCGTCGCAGAAAGCGGACTAGGATGAACAGATTCTATGACTTTATGCAAAGGATTAGTAATCAAAGATTTTTTTGCTCTTGCATTTGCTCCCCATAGTATAAAAACTATAGGTTTATCCGAAAGATTAAGCGCTTGAATTGCTTTATCCGTAAATATTTCCCAACCTTTTCCCTTATGCGAATTAGCAAGGTCTTTTCTGACAGTTAAAACACTGTTCAGTAGTAACACGCCGTTTTTTGCCCACTTTTCAAGAGAACCCGAACTTGGCCGAGTTATGCCTAAATCCGTATAAAGTTCTTTGAAAATATTGACCAATGAAGGAGGTTGAGTAACGCCGTCTTTAACAGAAAAAGAAAGTCCGTGCGCTTGACCTTCGCCGTGATAAGGGTCTTGACCTATTATTACTGCTTTTACATTTTCGTAAGGGGTATACACGAAAGCGTTGAATATATCGTACATATCGGGAAATATCGTGCGAGTACTATATTCCTCTTTTAAAAAACCTCTAAGTTTTAGATAATACTCTTTTTGAAATTCTTCGCCCAAATATTCATCCCATTTGTTTCCGAAAGTGAACATTTTTCCTCCATAAAACAAAAGGCAGCCCATAGACTGCCTTCTATTTTTATCGCAAATTGAATTATTTAACTTCGTCTTTGAACGCTTTTGCTGGTTTGAATACGGGAACTTTACTTGCGGGTATAGTAATCTCTGCGCCACTTTGAGGATTAATTCCAGTACGTGCCTTTCTTTCTTTTACTTCAAATGCACCAAGTCCTGCGATTTGTACTTTATCTCCAGCTTTTACCCCGTCGATAATGATTTCAGCAAACGCATCGAGAACTGCCTCTGCTTGTTTTGCGGTTATTCCAACCTTTGAACCAAGTTCTTTGATAAACTCTTTCTTATTCATCTGTATACTCCTTTTTTTAATTGAAGGTAGCATTTCTCCCCTACCATCATAGATATTTTACTCGATAAAAACGCCTTTGTCAATACCGTTTTTTAAAAAAAATCGTTTTTAATACTATTCTTGCCAAAACTCGCCGAAATATTCAGTGAAAGGTTTATGAATAAACCTCTTTTATTCGTTGACTCAAACTCGCAAACAGTGTAAAATATAAAAAAAGGAGTTTAATATGATTAAACACGTTGTATGTTTCAAACTTAAAGATAATTCGGACGAATCAAAGCAAAAAGCAAAAGAAGTTCTTCTTTCTATGCAAGGTAAAGTAGAACAAATCAAAGATATCAAAGTCGGAGTGGACTTTTTGGGCTCTTCAAGGTCTTTTGATTTAATTTTGGAAGTAATTCTTGATTCCGCTTATGAACTCGACGCATACCAAGCGCACCCTTACCACTGTGACGTGGTAAAAACTTATATGCACCAAGTTCGCACGGACAGCGTAGCGGTTGACTACGTTATAGACTAATGAGTACGGCACTTATTACGGGCGCAACGGGTGGAATAGGTAGCGCTATTGCTCTTTCTCTTGCAAAAGAAGGTTATAACGTCGTTTTGCATTACAATAAAAATGAAAAACGAGCGCAAGAACTTTTGCGTGAAATCAAAAAGTATTCTAACGCAATTGCAATTAGCGCAGACCTATCTATACCCAAAAGCGTAAATAGTTTATATAACAAAGCAACCGAATATTTCGGCTCAATAGATACGTTAATTTGCGCGTCGGGAATTGCCCATTACGATTCGTTTGAAAACTTAAACGAGACAACCTACGATACAGTCGCAAATATAAATCTAAAAAGCCAAATGCTTTTAATAGCAACCGCCCTCCCTTCTATGAGGCAAAAAGGCTACGGACGTATAGTGGTTATATCTTCGATTTGGGGAGAAGTAGGAGGAAGTTACGAAGTTTTATATTCCGTAACGAAATCTGCTCTCAACGGCCTTTGCAAATCTCTTTCTAAGGAAGTCGCATCTTGCGGTATCACGATAAACGCCGTTTCTCCTGGTGTTATCCAAACTCAAATGCTAGACAAGTTCACAAAACAAGAGCAAGAAGATTTGATTCAGGATATTCCCGTAGGAAGATTCGGGACTCCCGAAGAGGTTGCCTCACTCGTTAAGTTCCTTTGTTCAAAAGAGGCTAGTTATATAACTGGCGAAGTTATAGGAATAAACGGCGGATTTGGAAAATAAAAAAGATATAAAAGGTTTTACGACAAATACGAGTCATAAAACCTTTTTTTTGAAACACAAAAGCGCACTCGTTCCTCGGGTGCGTATTTTGTTAACGATTAAATTGTAATCTTGAGAAAAATTAAAAGATTAGATGTAATTAGATTTCAGCCTGCTCTTCTGCCTTTAACGCTTCTTCGTACTTTGCAAGAATTACTGCGCGCAATTCTTCGCGAGTTTCAGTATTGATAGGATGCGCAATATCCTTATATTCTCCGTCCGGAGTTTTGCGACTAGGCATTGCAATAAAACATCCTTCTGCTCCCTCAATGACTTTGATATCGTGTACAACGAAACAATCGTCAATAGTAATAGAAGCCACTGCTCTTAACTTCTTGTCGTCCTTTTTAACAACTCTGATACGTACGTCTGTAATTTTCAAAAAAATTCACCCCTTATTCTTGTTTGCAGTGCAAAAACACCACGTTGCTTAAATTATACTACAAAAACTATTAATTTTCAACGATTTTTGAAAGTTTTTGTTAATTTTATCAAATTTTATGCTATTTTTACCCTTTTTATACTACTTTTAAGGCTATTTTGACCAAAAACTGTAACATACTCCCCCTAAAAACCATATTATGTGCTATGGAATTTTTCAAAAAATACAAAAAAATACATTTTATAGGAGTACTCGGTTCGAGCATGAGTAGGCTTGCCGTCATTACAAAAAATTATGGTATTTTAGTAAGCGGTTCGGACAAAAACTACTCTTCTACGCTTAAAACATTGATTTCAAATGGCATACACGCCTATCTTGGATACAACTTGGACTATATAAAAAACGCCGACGTTGTAGTATATTCTTCGGCAATCCAAAAAGAAGACGAAGAGTTGAATTTTGCAAAAAGTTTAAACAAAAAAATATTATCGAGAGCGGAATTTTTAGGTATTCTTTCCTCTAATTTCAACAAGACTATCGCAATATCAGGCACACATGGAAAAAGCACTGTTACCGCTATGCTCGGCGAAATATTCGCACTCAAAGGTCTTTGTCCTGCCGTTCATTTAGGTGGCGCATATAAAGAATTCGAGCCTTTTAAAAACGAATATTTTATAACTGAAGCGTGTGAATACAAGCAAAGTTTTCTCTCTCTTAAACCTTATATTTCCGTCGTTTTAAACGTAGAAAGTGACCATCCTGATTGTTTTTCATCATTAGACGAGGTATATGAATCTTTTGATAAATTTTTAAATAATACACGTCGTGAGGGAATAAAAATAATAGGAGAAAACTTGTCTTTCAACAATCATAAAAAGTGCCTGCAAATAGGAATAGATGCAAAGGCAACTAAAATCGAACAAAACAATGGTTTTTTCTCTTTCGTACCTATAATTAGAGAGAAGATTTATCCACGCGTTTCTCTTGCCGTACGAGGAAAGCATAACGTAACTAATAGCCTATTTGTACTGCTTATTGCAGATATTGAAGGAATTGAACCCAAAATCTCAACGCAAGGACTTATGCGTTTTACTGGTGTAAATAGAAGATACCAACAGTTAGGTGAAATTAACGGAGCACCCGTAATAAGCGACTACGCCCACCATCCAACTGAAATTTTAGCCTCTATAAAAACTGCAAAACTTCACTCTAACAGTGTAACGGTATACTTCCAACCACACACATATTCTAGAACTGCAAAACTATTCAACGAGTTTTTAGACGCATTAAAAGAGGCGGACAAAGTTTTTATAGTTGAAGAATTCCCAGCAAGAGATACGCCCGATATGGGAAAAACGGCAAAAGACCTCGCGGACGCTTTGAACAAAACAAAAAAATGCGAATATACAACTCTTAAAGATGCACGCGAACTACTCTACTTAAAAACTACTCCAAGTGAAACGGTTTTGTTAGTTGGAGCAGGAAATATCGACAGTATATTTAATAGATAGTAAAAAAAGGTTGTTTTAAAGGAAGGATTTTGTTATAATAAAATTATGC
>JAZQYG010000091.1:0-6103 GCA_045633305.1 Clostridia bacterium
GTTTTTGCAAACGAGAATTTCGCCTTCGCTTGACGAAAAAGATACGTCCACTTTCATTACGTCGACGTCTGCTCCGCTATAACCGATTGCGCAAAGCACTCTGCCCCAGTTAGCATCCGCTCCAAACATTGCCGCCTTAAAAAGTGAAGAAGTAATTACAGATTTTGCAACGATTTTTGCACATTTTACGTCTTTTGCCCCTTTTACCAAGCACACGAGAAGTTTAGTCGCGCCTTCACCGTCTTTTGCAATAAGTCTAACGAGGGCTTGACAAATAGAAGTGAGGGCATCTTTGAAAACGTTGTAATCGTCTCCTTCCTCGCTAATTCTCTTGTTTTCAGCCATACCGTTTGCAAGTACGGAAACCATATCGTTAGTCGAAGTATCTCCGTCTACGCTAAGCATATTAAACGAATCCGCTATTGCCGAGTGTAACGCTTTATCTAAGAGCGAGGAATCAATGCTAACGTCCGTGGTGATAAAACAAAGCATAGTAGCCATATTCGGATGAATCATACCAGAGCCCTTTGCAATACCGCCTATTCTGCAAGTTTTTCCACCGATTTCAAACTCAAAAGATACGGATTTTTCTATAGTGTCCGTAGTCATTATTGCAAGGTTTGCCTCACGGCTTTTGTCATAACTTAATCCCTTTACGAGTTCGCTCATACCATTTTTCATAGGTTCAAGAGATAAAGGTTGACCTATAACGCCGGTTGAGGCAACTATAACGTCGTTTGCGCTTATTCCTACTTCCTTTTCAACGAGGTCACACATACCGCGCGCAATTTCTACGCCGTTTGCGTTGCAAGTATTCGCGTTACCACTATTGCAAATAACGGCTTGCGCTTTGCCGTTCTTTGAATTATCTTTGGTAACTAATATAGGCGCGCCTTTTACGAGGTTGGTCGTATATACGCTCGCTGTATCACAAAGGGTATCGCTTACAATGAGAGCAAAATCAAGTTTGGTTTTGTTCTTGCGAATACCACAATGTATTCCGTTAGCCTTAAATCCTTTTGGGGCGCATACGCCACCGTTTACGATTTTCATATATTTCTCCTAAATCAAGTAACTCGACTCGTCTAAGCCGAGCATAATATTCATACATTGCATTGCAGCACCGCTTGCTCCTTTGCCAAGGTTATCAAAAAGCGAAGTCACTATTACTCTTTCGTCGTTGCCGTGAACTCCTATCTTCATAGTGTTTTTGCCAGACATTGCGTTAGCGGGCAAAAATGATACTGCGTTATCACCCGTGAAGTCCTCTACTTCAATCATTTTTTGTCCTTCGTAATGATTTTTGAGGGCAAGATAAATTTCTTTTGCGGACTTTACTTTATTTAGCATACTCATTTTGAGAGGAATAGTAACTTCCATACCCGAATAAAAATCTGCAATTATGGGGGTAAAAATGGGTTTATCCGAAAGTCCGCCTATTACTTTCATTTCGGGAAGATGCTTGTGCATTTGGGTGAGAGCGTATTGACGAGGACTATCAAGTTCAACGGGTCTATTTTGCTCCTCGTATTGCGCGATTGCTTTTTTACCTGCACCACTATAACCCGATATCGAGTGGCAAACCACTGGATAATCTTCGGGGATAATTCCGCATTTCACAAGGGGATAAATTATTGACAAAAATCCGCTAGCGTGACACCCTGGAACGGCAATTCTTTTGCCTGTTTCGATATTTTTTCTAAATTCAGGACCAAGTTCGGGAAATCCGTACGCCCACTCGGGATTAGTTCTATGCGCGGTTGACGCGTCGATAATTTTTGTGTTCGGATTAGTGCAAAGCGACACCGCCTCAATTGCAGCAGAATCAGGCAAACAAAGAAAAGTGATATCAGATGCGTTGATACATTTTGCTCTCTCTACGCTATCCTTTCTCTTGTCTTCGTCTATCGTAATTATTTCAACGTCCTCTCTTTTTGCAAGTCTTTCAAATATTTTAAGTCCAGTCGTGCCTTCCTTGCCGTCTATAAAAATTTTAACCATTTATTTGTCCGCCTTAATTTTTTGAAGTTGCTCTTTTGCTGTAGCCGCGCCACCTTCCGAGTTACGCTTCGATAAGCAATTTTCAAGTTTTACAGCCTCGAAAACGTCCTCGTCGAACTCTTTTGCAAAAGATTTGTATTCCTCTAAAGAAAGGGTTTCGAGCACTTTGCCCTCTTTTATACATTTAGCAACTATCTCGCCCGTAATTTTATAAGCCGAGCGGAAAGGCATACCTTTGCCTACCAAATAATCGGCAACGTCGGTTGCGTTTATAAAACCTTTGCCCGCTGCTTGACGCATATTTTCTCTATTGAATTTAGCAGTTTCAAGCATAGGAGCAAATACTGAAAGGCAAGTGATTACGGTGTCAATGCTATCAAAAATACCTTCTTTGTCCTCTTGCATATCTTTGTTGTAAGCAAGGGGAAGTCCCTTCATAACGGTGAGAATACTCATCAAATTTCCGTATACTCTACCGCATTTACCTCTAACCAGTTCTGCGATATCGGGATTTTTCTTTTGTGGCATAATGCTTGAGCCAGTAGAAAAGGAATCGGAAAGTTCCATATACTTAAACTCCCACGAACACCACAAAATTATCTCTTCCGAAAAACGGGATAAATGCATCATCACCGTAGCAAGACAAGATGCAAGTTCAATAACGAAATCTCTATCCGATACGCCGTCTATACTATTTGCGCAAACGTCTAAAAATCCGAGTTCTTCGCACACTTTGTGTCTATCGATAGGATAACTCGTACCTGCAAGAGCGGCAGAGCCGAGAGGAAGAGATGCAATACGCTTGTAGCAATCGCAAAGTCTTTGTTTGTCACGCATAAACATTTGCGCGTACGCAAGAAGATGATGCGCTAAACTTATAGGTTGAGCGCGTTGCAAGTGAGTATAACCGCACATCAAAGTATCGGTTTCTTCTTCCGCTTTTTTGCAAATAACGTCAATAAGATGCTCTATCGCATTTTTTACTTTTTGACTCTCGCCCATAAGGTGATATCTCAAATCGGTTGCAACTTGGTCGTTACGACTTCTTGCAGTGTGCAAACGTTTGCCAGCGTCACCTATACGAGAAGTTAATTCAAATTCCACGAAAGAGTGGATATCTTCGGCGTCTTTTATTTCGAGTTTACCCTCTTCGATATCGGCAAGAATAGACAAAAGTCCACTTTCAATGTCTTGCATATCTTTTGGGGATATAACGGACTGAGCGCACAGCATATGTGCGTGCGCTACAGAACCAAGAATATCTTCTTTGTAAAAACGTTTATCAACGGATAACGACGCGTTGAACGCATCTACCGTGGCGTCGATTTCACTTTCAAATCTACCCGCCCAAAGTTTCATAAAATCACCTTTATTTCTTATTTTTCATATCGAGCATTGCTTTAACCTTGATGGGAAGTCCAAATAGGTTGATAAAGCCTTCTGCTTCTTTTTGGTCGTAAACTTCGTCCTCGTCAAAGGTAGCAATTTCTTCGTCGTAGAGTGAGTACGGAGAAGTAACGCCAGCGTTAATGATATTACCTTTGTAAAGTTTGAGTTTAACCTCACCGGTCACGGTTTCTTGAGTTTTGTCAACGAAAGCCGAAAGAGCCTCACGCAAAGGAGTGTACCACTGTCCGTAGTAAACGAGTTCTGCAAACTTTTGAGATACTACGCTCTTATAGTGTTGGGTATCACGGTCCAAACAAAGAGTTTCGAGAATATCGTGAGCCTTGTAAAGAATCGTTCCACCGGGAGTCTCGTATACACCTCTTGATTTCATACCAACGAGTCTGTTTTCCACGAGGTCAACAAGACCTATTCCGTTTCTTCCACCCATTTCGTTAAGTTTTTCAATAAGAGTTACGCCGTCTATCTTTTCACCGTTCAAAGATACGGGAACACCTTTTTCAAATCCCAAGGTAAGATATTCGGGTTTATCGGGCGCTTGTTCGGGAGAAACGCCGAGTTCCAAAAATCCGGGCTTATTGTACAAAGGTTCGTTTGCAGGATTTTCAAGGTCCATACCTTCGTGAGATAAGTGCCAAAGGTTTTTATCTTTTGAATAGTTAGTTTCACGAGATATCTTGAGAGGAATATTGTGAGCCTCTGCGTAATCAATTTCTTCGTCACGAGATTTAATGGACCACTCTCTCCAAGGAGCGATAACTTTCATATCAGGAGCAAAAGCCTTGATGGTAAGTTCAAAACGAACTTGGTCGTTACCTTTACCGGTACAACCGTGACAAATAGCGTCCGCGCCTTCTGCTCTTGCAATCTCTACCATACGTTTAGCAATAACGGGACGAGCAAAACTCGTACCAAGCAAATACGAACCTTCGTATACAGCGCTAGCCTTCAAGGTGGGGAAAATAAATTCCTCAACGAATTCCTTCTTCAAATCTTCAATATAAAGTTTGCTTGCTCCGGTTTTGATTGCTTTTTCCTCTAAGCCTTCAAGTTCGGAACCTTGTCCAACGTCAGCGGAAACGGCAATAATTTCGGGGTCGCCGTAATTTTCCTTAAGCCAAGGAATAATGATAGACGTATCAAGTCCACCGGAGTATGCAAGTACTACTTTTTTAACTTTTTTATCAGCCACTTTAATCACCTCTGAATTTAATAATTATATTATACGCTTTTTAGAATATAAGTCAAGCAAAAATATACACTAAAATACAATATTTTTTACATATTTTTCCATATATATTCAATAATTCACTTTTTATTGCATATTTATGTAATTTTAAGTGCATAATTACATATTCAAAACAAAAGTATGAAATTATAACAAAAAAGTCCACGTCGGTGGACTTTTATTTACTATAAAACGAAATACAGTTTGAGCGCGGATTCAAAGTCTTTGAGTCTTGACTGACCGCCCTTTATATCCTCGGCAATATATTTGAGAGCAACGAAAAAGGATTTGACCAATTTTGTATTTCTAATTTCGAGAGCATGTAAAGCGCCGTCTGCAACTGAAAGATAATCGTTTTTTTCTTGCGACGTGAGCGAACCGTCTTCTAAAATGGTTTTTGCAAAGGCTCTTAGCGCTCGTCCGCCTTGGGCAACTGCGCCGTCGGGAATTTGGGGAAGTTTTTCGGTGACTTCCTCAATCTCTTGTCCCTCTTCTTCCTCTCTTTCTCCTCTTAACGCGGATATTACGGCGTTTTTATAAGGAATAATCATTGCCTTACACATCAAGGGAAAGGACTGTTTTACCCCTTCTTCCGCGTGATAAAACTTTTCCAAAAAATCCAAAAGATTGATAGTTCCGCTATCAAAAGAATATAAAAGCGTGGTAACGAAAGCAATCAAGGTTTTTTTTGAGTTAGGTAATCTCAAAATGCTACCCGTAGAAGTCGTAATTTGCGCGCACTCGAATTCTTCCTTAAAATTGAAATCTTTTGCGGAATTTTCAATAACGGCAAAAACTTCTCTATCTCCTGCAATAAACTTGAGGAGGTCCTGGAGAGGTTGGGTAGATAATATTAATTTACTGCTCGCGTATTTGTCGCAATAATCGGAAAATTTTCTTTCAGTTAAGGTAGACATAACTTTTACTCCTTTGTTATAGTTTACCTTATTAATAGAAATTTTGCAAGCGTTAAAGTAGAGGTGCTATCTCGTTTATATCGGAAATTACGCAAGAGGCACTAACTTCGCTTTTTTGATAATCGTCAAGCGTAGTTTCTCCGCTCAAAACGAGCACGCTATAAAATCCGTTTACCGCTCCGAATTTAATATCGGTATAAAGCCTATCCCCGAACATTACCACTTGTTTGCCCGATTTTCCGTATCGTCTTTCTATTTCTTTAGCCATTACGGAAAAAGGTTTTCCACAATCAACGTCGGGTTTTCTTCCCGTTGACTTTTCAATAAGGGCGATAAAACTACCTATATCGGGAAGATAAAAATCTTTTGCAGGACAATTTATATCGCTATGCGTTGCAACAAAAAGAAGTCCTTTATGCAAAAAACCCGCAAGTTTAACCAGTTTGTCGTAAGTTAAAGATTTGTCGTAAGTTAGAAGAACTATATCGGGATTATCCTCGTCGAGAATTATTCCGCTTGCAATAAGTTCTTCTTCAAGTTCAGGGGTACA
>JAZQYG010000092.1:0-6452 GCA_045633305.1 Clostridia bacterium
TAAATACTAATGTTTCATCTGCTATAAACGTTGATAGAATTCAAGAATATTCTAAACAAAGCAAGAGTGCCTTTTATGCAATTAGGGGTAAGGCTTGGACTGTTAGAAATTCTGGGCAGGCAGTGTTAGAGTGGCAAGAAATTCGTGATTTTGTATTAAAGAATCCAACAACGGATAATCCAGGTAAATTTAAGTGGTTATATTTTGAATTTGACGATAAGTGTAAGGGTTATTCTTATTCCCAAGATGCGAAATATGACATTGTTGATATGAGAATAGATACGGCCTATAATATGAATCAGGTCTCTGAGCAAGCATGCGATTTGCCTATAATTCTTTCTATAAAATTCATTAAAGAAATGTTTGATGAAAATGGGTACGCTACAAAATTTAAGCGGGCTCATTACGTTTTGAATCCATCAGCTTTTAAACAAGTATATCTTGGAGCATTGGGTGAAGTTGTTGGGAAACATATACTTGAAGAACAGTTAGGATGGGATTTAAAAGATTTGGATGATTATTCCAAATATGAGTTATTCGATTACAAGTTAAATAATTTATATTTTGACTTTAAACATTGGGACAAGTTTATTGTAGATAATGATGAGTATGTTAGTAAAGTGCAAAGAAAATTATCTAGAGTAAATGGGGATAAGGCAATTGTTGTTAACTTGATAAAAAGAACAAACGCAACGATAAAGGACAGTGTTGATGAGACAGTTGTTCAGGTCCCTTATTTAATTGACCCTGATAGTGGATGTATTAATGAAAATATAGAGGACTTGATAGGAGAGTATTGTTGATTAGTGTAACACGATTCGCGAAGGGAGTGAAAAATAGTTAAAAATCGGGTTTTGTAATTCCAGATTAATTCCCAAAAGTGGGGGATGACTACAAATGAGATTCTTTTTGAGTCGATTCTCAACGGGAGTGGCGAAATTTTTGGGATTGCATTTTTCGGTTTTGGAATAGAAATTGAATTGTTTTCATCAGAAAAGTTAGAAAACGATATAAATTTTTCGTAACGATACGAATTTTACGAAACAATTTATTTGATAAAACGAATTTTATGTTCGATTTTTAATATAAAAGATTTAATTTCTAAGTACATTTCAAGCTCCTAAGGCGCTATTGTGAGTTCGATTCTCGACGGGCATACCAAAAAACGACCGATTTATCGGTCGTTTTTGTATTGTAGCGCGTTATTTATTCGTCTTTTATTGAAGGGGAAACAAATCTTTTTTAGGTTGAGAGAGGGTGAGTTTTGGGGGATTGACGTGTTTTTTGGAGTGAAATGAAAGAAAATCGTTTTGCGATTGACAAGGTTTATTTGCAATGATATACTGAAAAAAATGAAATTTTTAACAATAAGTTAAAAGGGGAATTATTATGTTGAGAACGAAAAAAGAAACGCTCATTTTATCGTTGCTTGCAATAGTAATAGCGGTGTGCTTGGCGTTTGGCGTTAATTCTTTTGCGCCGAACTCTATAGTTTACGCAAGTGATACGCACGCGCATTGTTTTTGTGGCAGTACGTCGTGTAGTGAAAGTTTGCACGACGACACTCTCGTTTGGACTGAGTGGGATGCAAAATCAAATTTAACCTCTTCAGGCAACTATTTTTTGGCGGATAGTGTTGGAACGGACGCCGTGACTGCTAATATCGTTGTTTCTGCGGACGTTAATCTTTGTTTACATGGAAAGACTCTTGATTTAAGCACGTTTGGTATAATCGTGAACGAAGGCGCTACGCTCACCATTTGTGATTGTATAGGTGGTGGCAGTATTACCACGACTAGAAGTGGAAATGCGCAGACAGGGCCTGTCGTCGGTACGATTGAACTTAGTGGAAAGTTGAATTTGTACGGAGGAACGCTCACGCATTTTAGAGACTCTAAGTCTATTAGCGAGTTTTTCACTGCGGTAAACGTTGCCGTGACGGGTGAGTTTAATGTATTTGGCGGAACGGTAACGGGCACAAAAAGTTTGTCTATAAATAGTTTGGGCACTGTCGTAATTGACGGAGGTTCGGTGACGTCGACCATTTACAACGGTTTTTTGTACAACGGACAATCTAGTTATCCTATAGAACAAAAAGTTGTAAATCCTGCAACGATTACACTTAAAAATGGCGAAATAAATTGTTCTAACGCCGTAGTGAACGCGGGCACGTTAAACGTTGAGGGTGGCTTAATAAACGCTCCCACTGGAAACGCCGTTAAACTTAATTTTGGCGGTGCGTTAAACGTGTCGGGAGGAACGATAAGTTCAGAGAAAGATACGTGCGTAATAATGAAAGGTTTGATTTATTTTGACCGCACCGTTCAAGCTTTTGGAACTATAACGGTATCGGGCGGAACGGTTACGACGAGCGCATATATGAGCGGTGTATACGATTGTTATGCGATTGAGGGTAGGAATTTGCACGTATCTGGTGGAACTATATCGAACACACACCAAGATGCATCGTACGCAATAAATCTTCTAGGAGACTTATATTTATCCAGTACGCCTACGATAACCACGGCGCGCGGTTATGCGCATATACTTTACACCGGTACGGATATTTACGCTAACGACGGCAAGTCGACTCCGACCTATTATGAAGGCGAAGCGTTAAAGATGAGAAATACGAGGTCGGTAGAAAGCAAGTTGTATCAACCCGTCGTTTATGGGCTTAAAGATGAAGCACAAGGTGAAAAGTTTATTCTTGAAGATTATCTAAGAAACCGTCTAGAATATGATAATAACAATTTAATCTTGGTTCCTGAGCACCCGCATTGTATAGGCGGTTGCAGTAGTTGTACGGATGCAACGCATAGAATAAGCAGTGATAATGGATTTTCTTATAATTACGTCCACAGGAGAAACAACGAAATAAATTTCACAAAATATAGTGAGTCAAACTACTTGCCGTATGAAAGTTATTTCCAAGGCGGAAATTTTGAATGTTTCTTAACTTGTGATATCAATACCACGAGTGAGAAAAACAGAATCACGGGCACGTCGTTTTTGTGTTTGAACGGATACGACGTAGATGGACAGAATCTTGAAACCGTATCGCAAGAAGGTATTTTGGTAATAACAGACTGCACGGGCGAAGGTTCGATAAAAGGAGTTATAATTGCCAACGGAGGTACGCTTAGAGTTTATAGCGGAAGAATAGGCGAAATAACCGTACAGGACGGCGCGAAACTATTGCTTTTCGGAGGAATATACGCGCAAAAGTTTGAAAACGCAACTATTCCTGCCGGTTACGGTTGGGTTGAAAATAAGGACAGCGCAACTAAAAATCAATATCCTTACAGAATTACTGCGGTAAAAACTATCGTATTCAATGCTAACGGCGGTGTTGGTGAAATGGATAATCAAAGTCTTGAAGCAGGGGTAGAAAACACCCTTAGTGGCAACGAGTTTACCAAGCAAGGCTACGAATTTTCGGGTTGGGCAACTAGCAGTAACGGCGAAAAAGTTTACGAAGATTTAGGTAGTATCACTATTTCCGACGATATTACTCTATACGCGCTTTGGAGCGCAAGAGTAGACACTCCTTACGTCGTAGAACATTATTTTGAAAATTTAGACGGTGACTTTGTTCTAGATGCAAGTAAAACGCAAAATTTGACTGGCGCGACGGACTCTGACGTAACCGCGGTACACTTGACGGTTACAGGCTTTGAAGCGGACCTTACTCATGCGGAAAGTTTTGTTTCGTCTACTATACGTTCAGACGGAAGTTTGGTGTTGAAACTCTATTACGCTAGAGAGAGGTACACCGTTACCGTTGTAATAAATAATCCGACTTTTGGAACGGTTGATAATCCTATTATACAAAACGTAAAATACGGCACGCAAATAACGGTTAGTGGAAACGTGGTGACTGTAGGAGACCAAACTGTAACGGTAACTGCAAACGCGCAAACTAGCACCAACAGTTTCTATTTCGTTGATATAACGGGTGGAAATATCGCAGTTAGTGGAGACCAAACCTTAACTGCAAACATCATCACTCGTTTACGTATCGATAAGCCGAACTCGGACGATACTAACTTTGTTTACGATGGAGAGGAAAAGACCTATAATATTCCTGCAAACGACAAATATTTAGTAGAAGGCAATAAACAAACGGAAATAGGCGTTTACAAAGTTAAAGTAAGTTTGATTGATAAAGAGGTATGCGAGTGGAAAGATGGTACGGATACCGACCTTGAATATGAATTTGTCATAAAGTTCGGACAGCAAAGTTTCGTTGATGAAAATAGTGAAGACAAGTCCAAGCCAAGCGTAGTGGTAACTTCTCCCACGGGTATAGCGCCCGACGTATCTTTGGTTGTAATAGATAAGACGGAAGATGAAACGGTAATTGCAAAATTGCCTACCGAAAAGAAATTCGTTGTAGAAAAGATATACGACATATCGTTAGAGAAAAACGGAGATAACGTACAAGTAAGTGAAGTTGGCGGATTAATCACCATAAAGATTCTTATAGGTGAAGAACTTAAAGCAGACGATATTAAACTTTACCATATTCACGGCGACGAAGAAGGCGTAGAGATTAAACGCGGTAGCGCAGGCGTTGTAAACGAATACGTTATAGAAGGCGATTACGCTATAATTACGATAGATAGACTTTCTGAATTTGCTTTCGTAAAAGAGCAAGTAGTAAATAATAACAACTACTGGTGGGCGTGGTTAATAGGTGGCGTAGTTATCGCGGGAGCAATTGCATTTGCGCTTGTTAAATCGGTAAAAGCAAAGAAAAATTCTAAAAAATAAACTCGCATCTTAATAGATATTTTTGTGAAGTTAAAGTGACGATAAGGAAGGATGAATTGAATTCACCCTTCCTTGTTTTTTAGGAGGAAATAAAAGTTATTGAGTATCGTGTTTTGATAACTTTTTTAAGCGCTTTAATTTTGAAATTCGTTAATTTTTGGGAATAATTTAGGTTTATTTGGGGTTGAGGTTAGTGAACGATTATGGTATATTTTGAGCATAAAATAGGTCGAAATAGCGCTAAAACAAAATTTCGAATATAAAAGTTAAATATTTGAAGATATTATAATTAAATTCGCAATAGTCTTATCAAGTGAATTATGTTATAATTATTTAGAGAATATTTAAGAATAAATAATCTGTTGGTGGAGTAAATTATGAAACAAATCGTTTATCCTACTCGAATAGTTTTGTCTGAAGGATTGACTGACGAGAAAAACCTTTTGAAAAAACAACCGTTGCAAATCGGTTTATCCGAAAAATACGTTACCAAATTCACGGAAAAAAGTTTCGTTATTCTTGATTTTGGCAAACAAATGCACGGTGGCGTGAGAATACTCGCAAGAACGGGTATGGGCACAAAACTTCACATAAGATTCGGTGAAAGTTTGAGTGAGACTTGCACTGAGGTATTCAATAGAGAATTTGGCCCAGCAACCAACCATCACGCTCTTCGTGACTTCGTGACCCCGATTATGAGTTTATCCGATATGACTTTTGCAAATACCGGTTACAGATATATAAGAATCGACGTTATAGAAGGCGAGGCTCTTATTAAAAGCATAGTTGGTACGAATAATATTTTGAAAAAACCTACTATTTGGGAATACACTGGAAAAGACGAACTCATCAAAGAGATTTACAAAACTGCAAAAAGAACGATAGACCTATGCGCTAGCACGGATTACGTTTGGGACGGTGTTAAACGAGATAGACTGGTTTGGATAGGAGATATGCACCCCGAACTTCTTGCTATCACGACTATGTACGGCGGGCTCAAAAGTTTTGAACGCAGTTTGGATTTCGTTAGAGACCAAACGCCGATTCCCGCTTGGATGAACGGTTCGCCACCGTATTCTATGTGGTGGATAATTATACTTGCAGATTATTTGCGTATAACAAAAAAGGAAAACTACGTAAAGCGTCAACTTCCTTATTTGGTAAAACTGATAGATTTGCTTAACGAGCACGTTTTGGAAAACGGTGATTTAAATTATCACTATTATTTCGTAGACTGGCCGACTAAAGATAAAGAGGACGAAAAACCCGGAGTTAGAGCAATTAATATACTTGCAGCAAAAGGCGCAATTAAAATCCTTTCGCATTTTAATATGGACACCTCAAAAGCAGAACTACTTCTTGAAAAACTCTTAAAGCAAGAAATCGTAGTAAAAGAGCAAAAGCAAGTTGCCGCTCTCAAATATTTTGCTACGGGACTTAGCGAAGAGGATAAAAAACTTTTGGTAAAAGGCGGAGCAAAAGGTATGAGCACCTTTATGAGTTACTATATCTTAAAGGCCATTGCTTCCTTTGACAAACCGCGCGCGATAGAGATAATGAAAGAGTATTACGGCAAAATGCTCGAAAAAGGCGCGACTACTTTTTGGGAAGATTTCGATATGGACTGGGCGGAGAACTCGAACGATATCAACAGTTTTGCAAAAGAAGGCGAAAAA
>JAZQYG010000093.1:0-35433 GCA_045633305.1 Clostridia bacterium
ATATTCGTTGTATATTTTTCTCTATACTTTTAGAAAAATATAAAAAAATAGTCTTAAAATTCATTTTAAAATTTTTATATTGCTATATTTTATTATAGCATATTCAAGAGGCGTAAATTTAATATTGCTATATATAAATAATTGCTTTGTTTTAATTTGGCGTTATTTTTTAAAAATTTTGCCTTCTTTTTTATTATTTTTCTGTTTTTTGGAGTATAAATTTGTAACTTTTTTGTTATACTATCGGTAATAATAGCCAAAGTTTATCCTTTTGTGGACAAGAATCTCTAAAAAGAGAATAAGTTTAACAAAAAGTTGAAAACTTGCTCTTTATTCACATTATTATTAACTTAAATAACTTGCTAAAAATAACAATATGTAGTATATTATATGTAGTGAATTTTCGATATGTTGATTTTTTTATTACATATCCACATATTCCACGTCCTTATTATTATAAACATTTTTAATAAAATAAATATATAAAGAATAAAAGGTGAGTAAAATGAAAGTTTTTTGTCACGGTTTAGATTTAGCAGATGCATTAATTAAAGTATCAAGGGCTATCCCTGCAAAAAAGACCGTTCCTATTTTGGAAGGAATTTTAATTAGCGCTAGCGGTTCTACCCTTACTATAACTGCAACAGACCTTGAACTTGGAATTGAAAAAAGAATAAATGCAGACGTTAAAATTGACGGAGAAGTTGTTGTTCCCGGCAAAGAAATAGTTGATTTTATTAGAACGTTAACTTCTGAACAAATAGAATTAGATTCAAGTGAAGACGGTATCATAAAAATAAGATATCAAGACAGTGAACTTTCTTTGAAAACAATGCCTGCTGATGAATTTCCTCCTCTTCGTGAAATAGGGGAAGAAGTTTCTTTTTCAATAGTTCAAAAGGAATTCAAAGATTTAATAGCAAAAACCAAGATTTGCGCTTCAATAGACGATTCACGTCCTATTTTAAAAGGATGTTTACTTGAAGTAGAAGAAAATAAGATAACGGGGGTTACCTTAGACGGATACCGTTTAGCAGTTTGTGAAAAAGCGCTTGAGAGAAATAACGGCAAAAAAGAGGTAGTTGTTCCCGTAAAAACACTTGAAGAGATTAGTAAACTTTTAGAAGACGACGAGTATATTGTAACCGTATTTTTGCAAGATAATTATTTGATGGTAGACCTAGAGCATACTAAAATTGTTTCAAGATTACTTGACGGAGAATTTACAAAGTACAAAAAAATAATTCCTTCTGAATTTAGTTCCGTCGTTACCATAAATAAAAATCAACTCGCTCTGGCTCTCGATAGAGCAAGTCTCGTATCTCGTGGAGATAAGAGTAATATGGTTAAATTTGATATTAAGGAAAAATCCCTTATTATCGAATCAAAATCGGAAAGCAGTAATATCAAAGAAAACGTAACGGTATCGCTCAACGGAAAGGATATAGAAATAGCCTTTAACGCTCGTTACTTTATAGAGTGTATGAAAGTAATAACCGACGATTACGTAAAACTTAGTTTTTCAACAAGCATAAATCCTTGTTTAATAAGACCCGCAGAAGGAGAAGAATACACCTACTTAATTCTTCCTGTAAAACTTAACTACTAATTTTAAGGCGCAGAGAAATTTTGCGCCAAACTTATAAAAAAATGATATATAACTTTAATTTAAAAGAAAAAGCAACTAAATCCTTGAAGGGAAAATGGTTTGACGTAACGTTAACCGTATTTATATTTTCTCTAATTACGGCGATTGCTGGAATAGTATATAATATACTTACCGAAACTCTTCGTGAACAAGTTGTATTACTCGAAGAACAAATGGCAAGTATAATGCCTTTTGAGAGTCAAGAAAATTTAGAACTTTATAACTCTTTATTTAGTAAATATATTTCCGTTTTATCAAACCTTTCTATATATTCTTTGATAACCGCGTTTGGAGCGCTTATATTTAACGCGTTTACAATGACTATCACCTCAATTTATATGATAGTTGCAAATGGTGGAGAATATAAAATAAGAGATTTAAAATCAAGAATAAAAAGTATAAAGGATAGTTTTCTTTTAAACGTTTTAATAACTTTAAAATTAATTCCTTGGTTTTTATTATTTGTTATACCCGGAATTGTAAAATCCTTTTCATACGCGCTTTCAAACTATATAAAGATTGAAAATCCTGAATATGGATACAGAAGAGCGATAAAAGAAAGTGAAATAATTATGAACGGCAATAAAAAGAATTTGTTCATATTTTATCTATCTTTTATAGGGTGGTATCTACTTGAAAGCGTAGCGCACACTTTTGTGATTACAATGATACCCACAAGCGGTTTATGGATAATTCTTGTAGAGATATTATTGCTTGCGATAAGTATGCCTTTAAAGGTATACGTAGGTGTATCAACCGTGAATTTTTATAACGTGGTTAAAAATCAACCGAGAGGGTATGCTCAATTTACAAATCAAGGAAAATATTACTATCAAAAAGAAGCATTTTCAGATTTTAACGACAAAAAA
Organism: Clostridia bacterium; assembly: GCA_045633305.1. Classification (GTDB taxonomy): domain Bacteria; phylum Bacillota; class Clostridia; order Christensenellales; family RUG350; genus RGIG2224. The sequence goes on from JAZQYG010000093.1 coordinate 2,518, forward strand.
GAAGAGCCTTTTTCTAACTTTGGAGTAGAAGAAAAATCAACGAAAGAAAAAGACCCGTTTAGTGATTTTTAGTATGAAAAAAGGTATTTTACTTGCAATAAGCAGTCTTCCTTCCGATTACGGCATAGGCACTTTCGGAAAGGAAGGCTTTTTGTTTTGTGATTTTTTAAAAAAGAGTGGTCAATCAATTTGGCAAATTTTACCCCTTAGCGTAACCTCTTATAGTGATTCGCCTTATCAGTCGCCATCTAACTTTGCTATAAACCCTTACTTTATTGATTTTGACGAGTTACAAAAAGAAGGGCTGTTAAAAGAAGAAGAATATAATTGTGTTGATTTTGGAGATGGAAACAAGGTTGACTACGGTAAACTTTATCAAAATAGAAAAAACGTTTTAGAAAAAGCGTTTCAAAGATTTGAAGAAAACAAAGAATATATAAAATTTTGCAAAAAAAATGCTTACTGGCTTGGCGATTACGCCCTTTTTATGAGTATAAAACGGTTATACGGGGGTGCGCCTTGGTCAGAGTGGAGTGAAGAGGAAAAATTTCGCAAAAAAACCGCTCTTGATAAAATAAGGGAAAGCGAAAAAGAAAGCATAGAGTATTACAAAAAAGAGCAATTCTTTGCAAACAAGCAGTGGAAAAAGTTAAAAAGTTACGCAAATAGTCAAGGAATAGAAATAATAGGTGATATGCCTATATATAGTTCTTTTGATAGTCACGACGTTTGGAAAAATCCAAAAAGATTTATGCTTGATAAACAGTTGAATCCAACCCACGTTGCAGGCGTACCACCGGACGGATTTAGTCCAGAGGGACAACTTTGGGGAAATCCTCTTTATAACTGGGAGTACGAAGAAAAGACCGGTTTTAAACAGTGGATAAAGAGAATTAATAGACAAAGTGAACTCTTCGATACCATAAGGATAGACCATTTCAGAGGATTTGAGGCGTTTTTTGCAATTCCAGCAGGAAAGAGCGCAAAAAAGGGTAAATGGATAAAAGCCCCCGGCTTAAAACTATTTAATAAGATAAAACAAGAGTGTAAGATAAACATAATTGCAGAGGACCTTGGGCTTATAACCCCAGCAGTAAGAAGACTTTTGAAAAAAACAGGTTTTCCTAATATGAGGGTGATGCAGTTTGGTTTTGACGGGGATTTGTCTCACGAGTATATTCCCGAAAATTATCCTAAAAACTGCATAGCGTATACGGGAACACACGATAATGAAACCACTCTTGCTTGGTATAATAGTCTTTATGGAAAGAAAAAAGATTTCGTTGATAAATATATAAATTATAGCGCAAATCCCGTCTTTGCTCTTATTAAAAAGGCGTTTTTCTCAAAAGCGGATAGAGTGGTAATACCTATTCAAGATTACCTTTTACAGGGAGAAGAGGCTCGCATGAACGCTCCTGGAGTATCTATGGGAAACTGGACGTATAGAATAAAGAAAGAAAATTTGACCGATAGATTTTTGATTCGCACGATAAAAGATTTATCCACGAGGAGATGGGATAATGACTAAACTCATACTTGTAAGACACGGACATAGTAAAACCAACGAAGAAAACGTTTTTGCCGGCCACTTTGATACACCGCTTACTGAACAAGGTGTAAAACAAGCGGAAATTACGGCAGAGTACGTAGCAAAAAACTACGACGTTGATATAATTTTTACAAGCGACCTAAAAAGAGCAAGAATAACTGCCGAAAAACTTGCAACTTTAACAAATAAAGAAATAATTTGCTCACAAAAACTACGTGAAATAAACGGTGGAGAGTGGCAAGAAAAGCCGTATGCAGATTTATCTGAATTATATCCCGAAGATTATTCGGTATGGCAAAAGGATATGGGAAAAGCCGTTTGCACTGGTGGAGAAAGCGTAAAAGAATTATACGATAGAATAAACGAAGAAATAGAGAAAATAATCAATAATAACCCAAACAAAAATATTACAATAGTAACGCACGCAACTCCTATAAGGGTATTTACTGCAAAAGTAATGGGTTATACCGTAGAAGAATTAGCAAAAGTGAACTGGGTTCCAAATGCATCAGTTTCCGTATTTAAAATAGAAAACGGCAAAATTGAAATAGAAATACTTGGAGAAAACTCTTTTCACGGAGAACTTGCAACCGTTTTACCTAAAACAGTTTAAAAAAATTATAAACAATACATAAAAATAGTTGCAAAAAAATTTTAAAAAGGCTACAATATAAGAGCCGTGGGGGTGTAGCTCAGCTGGGAGAGCACCTGCCTTGCAAGCAGGGGGTCAGCGGTTCGATCCCGCTCATCTCCACCATAATTCTCGGTTGCTTAGCTTCCGAGAATTTTTATTTTAGGTATTTCGATATTTACTCAATTTATCAAAAAACGGAAAAATGGAAAAACTGAAAAAGAAAATTTCAAATTTAATATTCCCCGCATTTCTATTTGGCTGTGGAACGGGTATTATGACGGGAGCGGTTATAACCGTTTATAAGTTCGTTGCCCATCACGCAGTCACACTTTCTTCGTCTTCCTACGAATTTGTTCGCCAAAATCTTGAATTTATTCCTCTTTTTATTATAGGTTTTATAGGTATTGCTATTTTGATGGCTTTTATCTATAAAAAACAAGGGGATTTAAAAGGTGGAGGAATACCAACTTCGATAGGAATACTTAGAGGAATAATTACCTTTAAATGGTTTAGAAATCTAATTGGAACCTTCTTTTTGTCCCTCGTTGCTTTTTTGACGGGCGTACCTCTTGGGACGGAAGGCCCGTCTGTTCAAATGGGAACGGCAATAGGTAGAGGTTCGGCTAATTGTTTTTGTAGAAACAACAAGGAATTGGGAATATATTCAATGACGGGTGGCGCGTGCGCAGGTTTTGCAACGGCAACGGGCGCGACGTTATCGGGAATAACTTTTGCTTTGGAAGAGGCGCACAAAAGTATTTCGCCTATGATAATAATAGTATCTTCAATCGCCGTAGTTTTTTCGAGAATAACGGCGGAACTTCTCTGTCCCGTGCTTGGCGTATCGGTAAGTCTAATTCCTAAATTTGATTTATTGACTTTACAAGTAAAAGATATTTGGATTGCAATTTTGGTAGGAGTTAGCGTAGGACTTTTCTCCGTACTATTTTTGAAATATTACAAACTTTTGAACAACTTTTTTAATAAGACGCTCAAAAAAGTAAAGGCGGTTTATAAAATAACGGGGGTATACGTAGTAACGTTTGGAGTAGGAATTTTATCTTTTTCCTTTATTTCCACGGGACACGATTTAATTTTATCAATATTTGAAAAAAGCCCCGAACTTTTAGTCTTGATAGCAATAATCCTTATCCGTTCAACGTTGACCGTTAGCGCAAACGTAAACGGACTTACGGGCGGAATATTTTTGCCGATTTTAGCGCTTGGAGCGAGTTTTGCATCTTTTATCGCTGTGGGCGCGCAAAGCATTTTTGGATTGAGCGAATCCTATTACACCGCTTTTCTTGCGCTTGGAATCACGGCTTGCATATCTGGTATGATGAAAATGCCACTGACTGCAATAGTTTTTTCGGTAGAGGCGCTATGTTGCGCCCAAAACGTATTGCACGTAATAGTGGTTGTTTCAATAACCTACGTGATATGCGAATTATTTGGCGCAAAATCAATAAACGATAGCGTTTTGGAAAGAAAAATAGAAAGAATAAAGCAAAAAGAGCAAAATCAAGGCAATTAATCTTTAGGAAAATCAAGTTCTTTTTTTCTATCTAAAATAGGCAAATACTCACCCCATTTATAATCGCGGATAGGCATAACGGGGTGAGAGGGGTCGTCGAAGAGCAAAACGAGAGCAGGTGAAATTCCGTTATATGAGTTCGTGAAGAAAAAATTCACGAGTTTTCCCTCTTTTATAAGTCGCTTTGCAGTAGCGTGATAATTAAAGTAACTCATTAATTAAATATACCCAAAACACAACAATATATAATATAATTAATACACTAAGTAATAAAAACAATATAAATAGCAATCTGCGATTAAAAATGAAATCAAAATGAAAAAGCAAAACGAGAGGTTTGCTTTTTTTTATTTCAAAAAATGAAATAATTTAAAAAAACGAATATTTCCATAACAAATTTTTTCGTTAAAAAAATTTCAAAAATTCACAACTTTTTATAAAAAATGTATTGACAAATTTTAGCAATATGCTATAATGCGTGCGAAGTGGAGAGACTCCACTTTATTTTGGAGCAATTATTTCGCTAAAAAAAATAATTAGTCAAAAATCAAAAAATTTAACTTTTGGAGGAAGTTATGAAAAGAGCACTTTCAGTTGTAATTACGGTCGTTCTTGCGCTTGCTTGCATGGCAGGTTCGCTCGTTCTCTTTTCGGGCTGTGACGACAACAATCCGTTCAAAATCGACCCGAATCGTACCCAACTTTATATCGGTGTAAAAGACGACGGTATCGGTAAAGATTGGGTATATGATGCAATCACTCAATTTGAGGCAGAATATCCAAAGATTCAGGTAATTCCTAAATTTGAGGACACCCTTTACGAGGAAAAGAACGTTAAAACTACTATGCCCACCGCGAAAGAGAGCGTTTACGTCCTTTCTAGTTTGGACATTTATACTAGTTGGTTGACCAAAAATGCGGACGGAAGTTACTCTTCTCCGTATTTACTCAATCTCTACGATATATTTAATGAAGACCCAGAAGGCGAGGAAAAATCTATTTTAGATAGAATGGACCAAGAAGAACGCGCTCACCTTACGTCTACCGACGCTAACGGTAATCCCGCAATTTATACCCTTCCATACTATGAAACTTACTGGGGCGCAATTTACGACCACAAACTATTCACGGCGGAAGGTTTATACAATCTAGACGGTTACGTCGGTATTGACTGCGAAGACGGAACACCCGACGATACGTACGGTCCTGACGGCGTTGCTAATACCTACGACGACGGACTTCCCGCAACTTGGGAAGATATGAAAATCTTGATGGACGTAATGGTAAGTAAAGGTATTACTCCTTTCACTTGGACTTATAACTATTACACCTATCAAACTCAATTTTTGAACTCGATATTCGCTATGTATGAAGGTAAAGAGGATTTCCTTCGTCGTTACACTATGACTGGCGCAGACGACGACCCGGCAATCGGCGAAATCGATTATACCAACGCATATAAACTTGCTGACCAAGAAGGTCTTCGCGCTGCCGTTACCGTTGCAAAACACATAATGAGCAACGACCAGTATTATTCGAAGAACGCTACCTATTCTACTCAATCTCACACTGCAGCTCAAGACGAGTTCATCACCAGTGTAAAAGCGCCCGGCGCTAAACCTATCGGTTTCTTGCTCGAATCCGGTTGGTGGGAAAATGAAGCAAAAGGAACTTTTGCGTCTATGGCTGCTATGTACGGTGAAGAATATGCATACGGAAACAGAGAATTTAAATGGCTTCCTTTCCCTAAATTCTTGGGTAGCCCCGATATAAAAGACCAAACCAACACCAAAACTACTATGTATAGCGGTGTAGGAACTGGTGGCGCTGGATGGCTTATAAGCGCAAACACCCCTGCTGAAATCCTTCCTATCGCAAAAGATTTCGTTAAATTCTGCAATAGCGAAAGGATGTCTGCAAGATTTACCGAGATTACCGGTATTTGTAAGCCTTTGTCTTATTCTATGACTGACGAGCAAAAGGCAAATATGACCACCTACACTAGAACGATTTATGAAAACGTTCATAATCCTGAAGTTGAAAAGATTAGAGCAAGAACTAGAAACCCTCTTATCGTAAATGCTGCCAGTTACTTTACCGATTACTCTTTTAGAGCGGTAATCTTGAAAGGTACAAACCGTCAATCTTCAGAAAAGAACCCCTTCGATACCTTTAGAAACTATCCTGAACTTACCGTTGACCAGTACCTTGAGGGTATCAAAGCAGTTTACAACCAAAAAGAGTGGAACGACAAACTTTCACAATGGTACTATCTTTTTAACGATTAATATAATAACGAATTGACGTCCACAAACAAAAGCGACTTTTAAGGAAAATTATGGAACAACAAACTGTTTACAAAAAAAAGAAAAACAAAATCCAACGCCGTAACGATTGGCTGTTTATACTGTCAATCGTTACCTGGCCGATAATCGTGTGGATTATTTTATACGTAGGCGCGCACGGAAATCAATTTATAATGGCTTTCCAAGACTATAAACCCGAAACGAATACTTTCGTTATGTCTGGATTCCATAATTTGGAGGATTTTGTATATAACGTTTTTTACGACCCTGAACTTTCAGTTGCAATGCGAAATTCAATGCTCGTATATGCTATTGAACTTTTCTTCGGTATGCCTATATCGATAATAATTTCGTACTGTATCTATAAAAAGGTATGGGGCGCAGGCTTTTTCAAAGTCGTCCTTTTGCTCCCTTCAATCATTTCGGGAATCATTTGGGTTTTGATATTCAAGTACCTCGTAGAAAAAGGTCTTCCCGTTGCCCTGGGAAAAGTAGGACAAATGCCAAGTTTGATAACTTCGGCAAATACGGCGCTAGGAACAATGATTTTCTATTCACAATGGATAGGCTTAGCGGGCAACCTAATTCTTTATACGGGTGCTATGAGCCGTGTTCCCGCATCTTTGGTAGAGTATGGAAAACTTGACGGACTTGGAGCGCTTAAAGAACTTTGGCATTTAACTATACCTTTGATATTCCCGACCATTACCGTTTTCTTGGTAACGGGTGTTGTAGGCATATTCACGAGCAGTTTAGCGACGTATTCCTTCCACGGAAGTAACGCGCCTGTCTCAACGTATACTACGGGATATTATTTCTTCATTAAAATATTTAACGCGCCGAGTATGGCTGAATATCCGTATATTGCCGCAGGCGGTATGGTGTTCTCAATCGTTGCAACGCCGATAACCCTTTTCGTAAAGCATATGCTCGAAAAGTACGGTCCGTCGGTAGAATATTAAGGAGGGCAGGAAAATGGCACAAAAAATAACTACTCTTGATAAGCAATCACAACGTTCCGTATTCGGCATCGTATCGACCTCCCTTCTTTCTTTATATGCAATAACTCTCATACTCCCCCTTTGTTGGGCGTTTATGAGCGCAATGAAAACCGACCTTGACTTTTTGTTCAATCCTCTCGGTTTTCCGAGCACAAAGGCAGGATGGCATCCCGAAAACTTTATAACGGCTTTCCAAAAAGCGTTTATCGTCGTTTATAGAGCGGACGGCTCTCAACACGTTGCGTATCTTCCCGAAATGTTTATGTGGAGTTTTGTTTTTGCAGTAGGAACTACGCTCTTTAACGAAGTATCAAGATGTTGTTGCGCATACATTATGGCAAAATACAGAAAATACTGGCTCCCAAGACTTATGCACGACGTAATTATCGTATTGATGGTTATACCTTTGGTTGGTTCGCTTGGTTCTTCTCTTATCATTTATAAAGCAGTTGGAATCTATGACAATATGATAATGTGGTTCTTGTTTTCAATGGGCTTTTCTGGTTCTAACGCCCTCATCTATTACGCGTCGTTTAGAGGCGTATCGTGGGGATATGCGGAGGCAGCGTATATAGACGGAGCAAGTAACTACACCGTTATGTTTAGGATTATGATGCCTATGATAAGACCTATTATGATGGCGCATATGCTCTTAACCTTTAAAGCCTTTTGGAACGATTATTCAACTCCGATGGTATACCTTCCCAGTTTCCCCGTTGTTGCATACGGTTTGTTCAAATTCCAAAACAGCGGTGATAACGCGGTTACTATACCCGTTCAGATGGCTGCAAGTACTATGGTTGCAATGCCTATCCTTATTATGTACATAGCGTTTAGAAATCAACTCGTAGGTAATATGTCCATAGGCGGACTAAAGGGTTAATTCCAAGGAGTTTTCAATTTAGGAGAAAAAATGAGAAAATCCAAGTATTTATTAAGTCTCGTTCTCGTCGTAGTGATGATTAGCGCAATAACCGCTATTTTTACGGGAACGGCAATAGGCGAAAGCGACGTTTTCGATACGGGCGCGTATTATACCGTTCAAGAAAACTTCACTTCAGATAAAGTTGCCGATGCAAAAGCCGGAACTCTTATAACCGCTAGCGCAAGCGGGCAGGCTTTAAGATTCAAAAATTCTCTTGCGGGAGATTTTGAGGTAGAGTTCAGACCCCTTGCTCAAACGACGGGCACGCCCGATTTTACAAAAATAAGTTTCTACGTGCGTTCCAACGATAGCCGATACGGGTTTTATATGTATTTGGAGCATACTGGCTTTGACGCGGAAACAAAACTTGAAAAAGTCAGATACGGACTTTCTCTCGTTATGCCCGAGCGTGTGTACGGTTGGGGTAAAGGATTAACTAATCCCGGTCTAACGGAAACGTCGACGAGCAGTTTCATTAATCAAGGTGAAATTGCAAAAATGGGCTTTGACGTAGACAGCAAAGAAGTTTACGTATACAATAGCGGCGTCAAAAAAGTAATGCTCGACCTTGATAGTGAAGCAAGCATGAACGCAAAACGTATGAATACTAACGTTTTGTACAAAGGATTTTCTTCGTATAACGTAGAAATAGTAGTAGACGGCATCACTGGCACGAACGCACAATTTTTGCTCTATTCGGTAAATGGCCAAAATCTTTCGGGAGCAAACAATGCAGGCCCGTCCGTTTCTGGCAACCCCAGAATACCTAACGCCGTTTTGAATCAAGAATACGTAATCAATCCTTCTAGCGTAACGACTTTTGACTTTATTGATGGATTCAAGAGCGAATTTAAAGGAGAGATAAACGCAGTTTCGCCCGGCGGAGACGTTATTCCTTTCGTTAATAACAAGTTTACTCCTACGCAAACCGGTAGTTACGGAATAACCTTCCTTCCCGTGGACGACGCGGGCGTTCAAGGCGTAGCAAAGACTGTTGAAATCGACGTTCTTGGCGCGCAACCCGAACCCGTTCTCGAAATAGCGTATCCTTTATTTAATCAAACCGTAGCAAAAGATACTCTAGTTTATTTCCCATCCGCTACGGCATTTAGCAAATTAGATAAATATAACACTGCAATATCTCCCGTTCTTTCAATCAAAAAAGACGGAGCAGAAATAGTTTCGTATAGCGCTACCTCTTATAGTGAATATATGTTCACGGAAGAAGGAGAGTACGTTGTCGAAATTTCGGCAACCGACGTATACGGCGAAACGGTCAAAAAGAGCGCGACCATAACGGTGTCTTCCTCCGTTCCTTATTTGACCTTTGTAAAACAACCTAAAAGTATTTATTCTGTCGACACTTCTTTTACCGTGCCTGTGGCAAGAGTAGAGGGAGGTCAAGTAAGCACGATAATTGAATTCCCCGACGGGAGAAGAGTTAATACCGATTGCGTTCAACTTGACGCTCTTGGAACGTACAAATTGACCTATATAGCAAACGTTAGTGGAAACACGTACGAATACGTGAGATACTTTAACGTAGACCGCTCTGCAGCCTCCCTTCTTACCAGTTATAGCGCAATCACTTCGGAAAGCGCAGTTTCTCCCGATTATTCAGCGGAAGAATACAGAGGGGTAAAAATTACCGGTTCAAGAGCAATGTCAACGGCAAGGTGGGCAAACGTTATCGATTTGCGCGACAACACGAAAGATAACAAACTCATTGAATTTTTCGTAATGCCTGAAGTTCAAGGCGAAAAGGAATATTCACAATTCCGTATCACGCTTACCGATATATATAACGATGCGAATAAAGTAATCCTTGAATTTAACGAAGACAAAAACGCGGATAAATATAAATTAGATATCTCTGTTTGCGCAAATAAAGACGGCATCTTTGCTCCTCTTTCGAAGAATATCCGTATGAGCGTACAGGGAGCGTATAACTCAAGCAGAAGTTTTGGTTGGTATCCTGCAATTAGTTCGTACTTATATTACGACTATGCAACAAACACCATAGGCGGTGGACTTCCTAACCAAAACAATACTACTCTCGGAAAGCATGATTTAGTTGATTTAACCGACGAAGAAGTAGTTGGAATAGGTAATGCGTTTAAAGGCTTCACGACGGGCGAGGTTTATCTTGATATATCTTTCGTAACCCTCGCGTCTTCCTCTCCCGACATGCTCATTATGAACGTAGACGGACAGGACCTTTCTACCGAGTACGTAGTTGACACTACCGCGCCCTTTTTCAGTATTGATTTTGAAGGTAACGACGAAAACGATTTACCTTTGGGTGTAGTTGGAACGGCATATCCTATATATTCGGCTATAGCAAGAGACAACGTTGACGGTCTTTGCGTAAGCCCAGATATTAAAATTTACGCGTACGACGCGCTTGGAGGAAGAAGTCGTTATTTGAACGTAAGTGAAACTTCATTTATGCCGGAGCAAGGCGGTAAATACGGAATCGAATATACGGCAAGTGATAAACACGGCAACGTAGCAACTAAAACGATATACGTTGACGTAGTCGATACTCTTCCTTCCATTACTTACGACTGGATGGGAATAGAAGAGACCGCGGTAACGGGTGAAAAATACATAATCCCTGAAGGCGAATCAAGCGGTGGTAGTGGAAAACACAAAAAGACCTTGACCGTAACGTTAAACGACGAGCCTATCACGATTACTGATAATTCTTTCGTACCCGAAAAGGCGGGAGATTATATCGTAACCGTAAAAATAGAAGATTACCTCAAAAACGTTTCGACTTTCACAAAAACTATTACCATATCCGCTAACCCCGAACCCGTATTCGTAAGAGGTACGGTGCCCGAGGCGGTGGTACTAAACAAAGACGTAGTATTTGCTCCGTGGAAAGCGTACGATTATTCTTCTGGAGACAAGGGAGAAATTCCCGTAACGATTAAAGTTAAAAAACAAGGCGCGGACGAGTCGACGGCAACAACTTTAGGCTCAGACCGCAAGTTCAAAGCAACCGAGGTTGGCGTTTGGGAGATAACTTTCTCTGCGTCTATCGTGGGTGGCGTGACGAGAGCGGAAACGTATACTTTCGTGGCTCTTGACCTTACCGCAGGTTCAAACGACAGCAAAACCTATTTGCACCTTGCTAATTACTTTGCGACCGAAAACTTAACCATTGAAAGGACTCCCGTATCGAGTGACCCCAACGAAAGAAGTTTCTATTTTGGTTTGAATACCTCGACGGAGGGAGGCTCGGCTACTTTCGTTAACGCTCTTCCTGCGGATGGATTTAACGTTAGATTTACCGTTCCTCAAAACGCAAACAATTTCGATAGACTGGTTGTAACTCTCGTGGATAGTTTAAATCCCGAACAAAAACTTGTCTTTGAAATTCAAAAAGATGATGAGATAACAAAAATAGTAAATGGAAAACTTGCAATTCCCGAATATCCTACTTGTCCTATTTGGGTAAACGGAGAAGAACGTGAAATAAACGGTTCTTTCCGTGGATATACTGGAAGACCTTTTGAAATTAACTATGATAACGATTCCTTCTTATTGCGAGATTACGTGGGTATCACCATAACGAATATACACAAAGGCGCAAACGGTTTAGAGTGGAAGGGATTTGAAAGTGGAAAGGTTTATATGAGCCTATCTTTTGTGGGGGTAACTGGTCCAAGTTCTATTAACCTCTCGGTAATATGCGACCAAGCGTTTAACCTCACGACTAAAAAGGATATTACGAAACCTACTATAATAATGCCTTCGTCAAAACCCGTTGAATTCGGCGAAATGCTCGTAATTCCCGCCGCGTCCGCCTTTGACGTTCTTTCAGACGTTGAGCAGTTCACCGTAACGGTAACTTCTCCCTCTGGTCAAGTGCTTATTAACAATCAAGACGCGACCAAGGAATATTCGATAGAAGCAAACGAATACGGAGATTATAACGTTAACTATTACGTAAAAGACTCCGTAGGCAACGAAACGACTGCGTATACCGCCTCTGGTTATATAGTAACCGTGCGTGACAAAATTGCTCCCACGCTTACCATAAACGGAACGGTTTCCGAGTCTATCACGCCGAACAAAGAATTTACTCCTCCCTCTGCAACGGTAACCGACAACAGAGTAGGAGGCTCGGCAACGCTTACCGTTTACTGGATTCTTCCTAGCGGTGAAATGGTGACAGTTGGTGAAGATGGAAAAATTTCTGCCGACTACACTAAACAGGTAGGCAAATATACCCTCTTGTATTACGGAGAGGACGTTGACGGATATACCGTGATAGAGTCGTTCACCGTAATAGTAGGATAAGGAGGAAAGTATGAAAAGAATATTGTGTATATTACTAGCAATCGTAATTTCTTGCTCCGTATTCCTAGTTGCGTGTGACGGATGTTCGGAAAAGCCAAAGTATGAAGAACAAACTATTACGCGTACGGATATCGTACTTTTTGACGGCAAAAAATCGGAATACAAAATAGTAATTCCTGAAAAAGCAAGCGAATATGAAACCTTTGCGGCAGAAGAATTAGTTTTATTCTTTGAAGAGGCAACGGGTGTAGAACTTGAAGTAATCGCCGATACCGGTCTTACTCACTCGGAAGAAAACAAATATTTTTCAATCGGACAAACGAGCCTTCTTTCGGGTACTGATATCTTAATAAGTTACGAAGAACTCGGTAACGACGGATACAAACTTATAAGAAAGGGCAAAAGTTTATATTTTTGCGGCGGCTCGGGATTCGGAACGGTATACGCCGTATACGGATTCTTGAAGGAAGCCGTAGGATATACTCCTCTTGCTCCCGACGAGATTATTATCAATAAGGCTTATAGACTCAATATGCCTGACTTTAACGTAACGGATATACCCGCTATTGCATATAGAACGGGCGGTCACTACGTTACTAACGAAGGAAACAAACTTTTCGCTATGCGTTCAAGAACATACGCGGGTCACGGTTTGAGCATGTTCCAAGAAGATATTTGGGGTACGTGGTCACACACTCACTTCCCTCTTTTACCTAAGGCAACCTATGAAGAGGCTCATCCCGACTGGTATAGTACGGACGGTACTCAACTATGTCTTTCGAATAGTGAAATGAGAACGGAAATGGTTGAGTCAATCAAACGCGCTATACTTGCCGATTCCACTTCGGAATTATATATGATAGGACAAGAGGACTCTAACTCCTTCTGTATATGTGACGCTTGTCAAGCAAACAAAGACGCGCTCGGCGGAAGAGAAAGCGCTCTTATGATGGAGTTTATAAACGATATCGCAATGCGTATTGACGCTTGGGCAAAAGTTGAAATTCCCCATAGACGTATTCTTATCGGAACGTTTGCTTACCAAATGACGGAAGCGCCTCCCGTTGAGGACAATGATAAAGACGGTGTTTACCAAATTATTCCCGTTCCTTCCGTTTTGAAAGACTCGGTAAGAGGAGCAGACGGTAGAATTACGGACCGCACAACCCCCGTAACGTCACTCAAAGCAAACGATAACGTATTCGTAATGATAGCGCCCATTTACGCAGACTGGTCCACTCCTTTGAACGACGTAACCCATAACGCTAATGCAAAAACAGCCCTTGAAGGTTGGTCGGTAGCATCGGATAAACTTGCTCTTTGGACGTATTGTAACAACTTCAATATGACACTCGAATATTTCGATAACGTCAACATGATAGCAACTAACTACGGCATATACGAAGATATGAACGCCTTTTATATCTACGACGAGTCCGGTCAGTCCGTAAAAGGCGGTATGATGTTCCAAATAATGATGGGATACCTAAACAGCGAACTTATGTGGGATAACGACCTCAACGTAGACCAGCTCATAGATACCTTTATGAACGGTTACTACAAAGAGGCTGCAGTGCCCATGAGAAAACTTTTCGACCTTATGAGAACGTACTTCACAACGAGGAAAAGACAACTTTCAATAGAAAAGAACACTCATTACGGTACGGGTATTTGGAGAGCGGACGCAAACAAGGCGGAACTTAGTAAAGATTTTTGGAATATCGGTGTGCTAGAACAAATGATTTCTTATATCGACGAGGCGTATGAGGCGATAGATAACGCCGTATACGACGCGCAAGACAGAGAAACGATGAAACTCAGAATAATGCAAGAATCTCTCACCCCAAGGATGTATTTACTTCAATTATTTGCTCCTCAAATTGAAACTAACACTTATCTAAAAATGATAGAAGAATTTGAAGCAGATATGTCTGCTCTTGGTATGAGTTATATCTTTAGTGGTAAAACGCTTACAGAAACTACTAATCAGTGGAGAAATAATAAACTTTAATAGGAAAAGGATATGAGAAACGTTAACGAATACAAATTACTTGTTCCCGCAAAAGCGGACTTTTATGAAGAATACGCAAGACAAGAATTCGTCGCTCTTTACAAAATGGCGACGGGCAAAGATATATTGACCGTTACTGACGAAGTGATTTTTGTAGACGGCGCGAAAGTTATATCACTTGGAAGAACTAACCTTTTGAAAGAAAGCAGAGTGACGGCAGATTACGAAAAACTTGGTCGTGACGGATACAGAATCGTAACGGAAGGAGACACCGTTTTTCTTGTAGGTGGAGGCACTTACGGAACGGTATACGCCGTATACGGATTTTTGGCTCGTTTGCTTGGATATAAGTTCTACAACCCAGAAGAAATATATTTTGCTAATCCCAAAAATGAAGAAATCGAGGATATGGATATAACGGATATTCCCGATTTTGAAAACAGAACGGGTGGTTGGCATTATTCAAAAAAAGAAAGCGCTTGGGCTATTCGTTATCGCACGTTTAAGTATTTTGGGGAAATGGCGGACGGCGAAGAGTTTTTCGGAAGTTGGGCTCATAACCACATAAGAGAGTATTTGCCCACAAACAAATATCTCGGGAAACACCCCGACTGGTATTCTCCCGAATTTACTCAACTTTGTTTATCCAACGAAGAAATGTGGCCCGAGTTCACGAATCGAGTTATCGAGAGAATAAAAGAAAGACCTAGAGCGGAATTTTTCCTTTTAGGTCAAGAAGATAGACCTACTTTCTGCGGATGTCCGAGATGTTTGGCTCTTATTGAAAAAATAGGTAGAAGCGGTGTAATGATGAGATTTGTCAATTACGTTGCAAGAGAGGTCGAAAAGTGGAGAAAGGAAAACGCTTCCGATAGACATATACTTGTCGGAACGTTTGCTTATCAAAAGACTCAAACACCTCCCGTAACTCAAGACGAAAACGGCAATTATATTCCCGTTGACCCGAGCGTTGTTCCCGAGGATAACGTATTTATAATGCTTGCGCCTATATCGGCAGACTGTTCTGTAACGATGACCGACTCCGAGCGCAATCCTTCTGCAAAGAAAACTATAGAGGGTTGGTATTCGCTTACTCATAAATGTATACTTTGGACGTATTGTTCAAACTTTGATAGAAGGTTCGGATTCTTTGATAACTTTCACGTTTTGTCGGACAACTATAAGATTTTCCGAGATTATCAATTCCGTTGGCTTTATTACGAGAACAGCGCAGGGTTTGGCGGAACTGCTCTTCAACCTTTGCTTTGTTATCTTCACTCAAACCTTGCTTGGAACGCTGACTTTGACGTAAAAGAGGGCACGGTTGACTTTATGAAACATTACTACAAAGAAGGCGCGGGGGCAATGATTGCATATCTTAAAGGATTTAACGACTTTTACAAGGCGCGCAAAAAAGAGTACTCCGAAAGAGATAATATTTATTACGGTACTTATCTTTGGAACGCTCAAGAAAAAACGAGCGTATTAGACCCTAATTTCCATACTTGGGAGTTTGTTTGCGAGAGAGTAAAAAATCTTGACGACGCTGAAAAGGCAATCAAACTTGCTCGCTACAACAAAGAAAGAGAGCAAAAATACTTAAAACGTATTTTGATTGAGCGCATGACGGTAAAATTCCTTATTGCGCAGTTCTTTGGACACAAATTTGAGAGCAAAGCAAAGTACGTAGAGTATCTTGATAAATTCAGAAAAGAAATTGAAAGTTTTGGAATGGAGTCAATTAAGAGAAATCAAACTTTGGATGCAACTTTCGACCAGTGGAAAGAAGACTGGTGTTCAGGTAAAGGCACCGACCTTGATATAGGAATCGTAATGAGATAAGGCGCGCAAACAAATTGCGTAATGGTTGCGACGTGTTTATCAAGGACTAGCATCATAGATTCTTGATGGATTTAGACGCAAACTTGACGGATTTGAAAGGAGCGCAGTCAAACGAAACGCGACTTTGGATGAGGTATTCGAGGACTAGAAAAGCAAACGCAAAGAGCAGACCTAATCGGAGGAAATTATGAAAAAAGTATTATTTTTCGTCTTAATAATAGCCGTACTTACCGTCGGTTGTTTAGTTGGGTGTGACGGATGCTCGGAAGAGGAAATCACGGTTACGCTTAACAAAGAACAGGTGGTTATCAAAAAAATCGGCGGAACGGAACAACTAACGGCAAAGGTATCTAACGACGGCGCAGTAGAGTGGGCGTCGTTAGACGAGGAAATTGCAACCGTAACTCAAGAAGGTTTAGTAACTGCTCTTTCAAACGGAGTAACTCAAATTACGGCAACGAGCGGAGGAGTAACAGCCGTTTGTACCGTTGAGGTAAACGAACCGATAATTCCCGAGCCCGGACTAATCGTGAGTTTTTCAAAAACGTCCGCCTCCCTTAACGCATCGACGGGGGAAACTTATACTCTCGTACCTAACGTTCTCAAAAACAATCAACCTTTGAGCGAAGGCGTTACTTTAGAGTGGTCGAGTTCTGCTCCTGAAAAAGCGTCGGTAGTAAACGGTTTGGTTACCGCCCTTTCAAGCACAGAGCAAGGTGTACCCGTCGTTATAACTTGCAGGGCAACCTACGGAGACGAGTGGGCGGAAGCGCGTTTCTACGTAACGGTAAAAGACGACATTGATATCTTGTTCTTGACCGAGCAAACCAAATTTTATACCACGGATGCGGAAATTGCTCTTCCCGTGTCTGTAAAAATCAACGGAGTAGAGACAAGCGTAATTCCCGAATATTCTTCCACTGACGTTTCCGTTGCAAAAGTAGTGGCGGGCAAAATACTTCCCGTTGGCGCGGGTGAAGTTACGATTTTTGCAAACGTTAACGGTGAAGTTAAATCGTATCAAATAATCGTAAAACAAAAATTCTTCGTATCAAATGCGCAAGAGTTTATGAATATTTCAAAAGGTAGCGACAAGGTTACCTACGAATTAACTCAAAATATCGAACTAACTAACGCAAACGTACAAACCATGAATATAGGTGGAACGGCTATAAAAACGGCTCTTACCTATTTTGTGGATTCGTTTAAAGGAGAACTTATAGGTAACGGCTACACGGTAAAATACGTATATACCGCGCCGTACGACGGAGTAAACGTTACTTCGGATAGATTTATCGGATTGTTCAAAAATATCGAATCTACCGCTCTCATTAGAGAAACGGCTTTCGTAGGAGAGGTAACTTTTGACTA
Source organism: Clostridia bacterium (assembly GCA_045633305.1). Lineage (GTDB taxonomy): Bacteria > Bacillota > Clostridia > Christensenellales > RUG350 > RGIG2224. Next base: position 20,005 of record JAZQYG010000093.1, read on the forward strand.
TCCTCACCAAATTGCATTTGCTCAAATCAACGAAGGCGTTATTGAAAACTGTTTCATAAGAACGGCTCGTAGACAATTAACCAGTGGCACTGGTTGGCAAGGGCATTATAACGTAGCGGGTTCAATGTTTGAAACCCAACACGGCACAATCAAAGATAGCGTCGTATACGGAGAGTTTTTCGCAGGAGGAACTACTTTGTCCGACTCTGGTGACAATATCGTAAGTTACGGAACGAAAAACTTTGGTAGATACGACAACGTAGCGTTTATATCTAAATTTAGTAGAATAGGTAACCATACCGGAGCAAACTGGTCTTCCGCAATGGGTAAAGACGAATTCGTGAATTTCGTTTACTATCCAGGCGTAGAAGCCTTTATAGCAAAAGAAGGACAAAGAATCACTAATCCTAACGATTCGAGCAAATACGCGGAATACGTACGTACCGATTGTAACGACCAGACCTTTGATTCTTCGATATGGCAAATGAGCGAAGAATACCTTTCGATAAACGGTAGAAAGGTTTGGGAAAAAGGAAACGTTACACTCAACCGTCAAGCAATAGCGCTAGTAGATGACGTTAGCGAAACCTTTACTCTCCTTCCTACTACGGACCATGCAGACAAACGATTCACTTATACCTCTCTTGATTCTTCCGTCGCAACGGTAAACGCAGAAGGTAAAGTTGAGTTTGTTGGAGCAGGTCAATGTAATATCGTAGCAAAACACTTTGTAACCAGTCAAACGGCTTTGCTTAAAGTGTACGCATACTCAAGCGTAACCGAAGTCAACACCAAAGACGGACTTTTGAACGCAATGAGAACTTCTACCGCAAGCACTGCTATCTCGCTCACGGGAGACGTTGAAATAACTCAAAGCGATTTTATTGAAGTAGTTGACGAAAATGCGCAAGCGGGAGCAGTAAAACAAAAATTTGCTTACGCTGTAGAATCGTTTAAGGGCGCAATTATCGGCAATAGTCACAAGATAAGTTGGCAATATAACGATTCAACTTCTTTCGTGGCAGGAGACCAAACCACCTATAGCGATATATATTTCAAAGGCGTAATTCAAAACCTTGAATCTACCGCGCTTATTATCGATACCATTATAGAAGGCGAAAGCGTAATAGAAGGGGACGGCCAACCCGCTCTCATTAGTAACGTTTACGGTACGATAGAGAGTTGTTATATCAACTCCGTACGTCGTCAATTAACGTCTGGCGCAAATTATAGCGCGACTTCTGGTAACTGGAACGCAACTGCTGGAACGTTTGAGAAAAATGAAGGACTAATTGCAAACTGTATAATCGTATCCGACGCGTACAAAGCAGGAACGATTCGTGACTCTGCAAAACTCGTTTACAAAGGAGACGCATCAAAAGGTGAATTCAAAAACGTAGCCCTCGTTCAATTCGGTGGCAAGAATGTCGGAACGAGAAACGGCGCAAACAATAACGGTCCTTTGTACGACTCTCATATGCAGGGGCTCGTTTGGTACTCCTCGTTGAGTGAAATAGCAGAGGAAAAAGGTCAACTCGTTACTAATAAAGACCGTAATATGGTGTACGAGTACGAAGAGTATAACGCTCTTCAAAACCTTGGCTCGGCTTGGACGATTAATCAAACTATGGACGACGAATACATTAAACTCGGAAACGTTACCATATGGCAAAAAGTCGTTATGGTAGACGACGAGGCGGACTTTATTTCAAAAGCAAGTTCGGCGCAATCAGGCACCATACTCAAATTAAGCAAAGATTTGACTTTTGATAGCGACGACTTCACCGTCGTTGATAACGGCGCAACGGGAACGAAAACCAAAGACGCGTATATCGTTGAAACCTTAAACGCAAAACTTCTCGGAGACGGACACAAGATAAGTTGGTATTACAATAAATCAACGGATTTCGTTCAAGGAGATAATTCAACTATAAGCGAAGAATCTTTTTGCGGTGTGTTTAAAACCGTGGGGCAAGGCTCGGTTATAAGTAACGTACTTTTCGTCGGTGAAACCGTAGTCGATTTAGACGAACAACCCGCTTTTATTAGCACGCTCAACGGCAAGATAGAAAATTGCTATATTGACGTTGTTCGTAGACAACTTAGAAGCGGAAGAATTACCGACGACGGTAACGCTAACTGGCAAGCAGCAGGTGGACTTATAAAAGCAAACGAAGGCACGATAAATAGTTGCGTAATTTGGGCCAAAGGCTTGAACGGTAGTACGTCAACCACGGATGCCGGCGCAAAACTCGTGTTTAGAGGAACGACGGCAGGAAGGTTTACTAATATTGCATATATCTCGGCAGATAGGAAGATTGCAAATAGAAATGGAGCAAACGAAAACTCTTATCTTCTTGGCGAACAAATGGACAACTTTGTATACTATGCAAGTTTGGCTAATTTAGTAAACGCAACTGGAAGCGAAGTAACCAACCCCGACGGAGCGAAATACGTATTCGTAGATTATACCGAAGCGCAAAATATAGGCTCGGCATGGACTATAGACCAGTCGGGAATAAAACTTTACGATAAATACGTATATAACGCTTAAAAGTCCACGAAGTTGACTATTGCAAAAGCAAATAAATATAGTATAATGTGTTTATAGCAAATTGCTATACAAAGCGTATTATTAACTTTCAAAAATAAGCGGTTATCGCTTATAAATAAAAGGTTCTTGACGTATGTGACTCACATATTTCATCATAAGGAGGTTTTTTATGAAAAACTATCTTAAGCCGGAAGTTTACATAATGAACGTTTCGGCGCTAGAAGGTATATCGGCGACTTTTAGTTCGTTTGATTCCTTCTCCAGCCTTGCTGAATCGATAACGACTTATCAATTTGGTTCAGGTTTAAATTCTGCGGGAGGTGCAAATCAATGAAAAAATATAGCGTTGTATTATTCGTTGTAATGCTCCTTGCTTTGGCGCTCGTTGGTGCGTCTGCATACGCGGAAGGAATTGTAACTACCAACCCCGACATTTACGTAGGTGAATACGAGCACGGAAGAATTGATTTTTCTGACGACAAAGAAGTATTGATTGTGTTTGGTAGTGCGTCCATCGTAGAATCGGACGGCGTAACCGAGCGCGGTGTTGCTTTGACTTCGGGAGGAGAAACCAAATATTTCCCCGCAACTAACTACGACAAGACTAACGGAAACTTCGGTGTGGCTCTTATTAAATCTACTATCCCCAGTGGCGATTACGTAGCAAAAGCGTACGCAGTAGTTGGCGGAATCGTTCAAGAAGGCGCGTCGCTCAATTTTGATTTCGATACGACTCTCACGGCAGATGAAAGTGAAATTACCGTAACAGCAAATCAATCCGTCGACCTCAAAAATTTCATAACCGTATCTGACGGCGACAAGGACGAAATCGTTTATACCGTTGCAACGGAAGATAGCGCAGTGCTTGCTATTAATAACGGCGTCGTTTCATACGTAAGCGGACACGGAACGGCTACGATAACTGCTAAACACGCATTTTCTGGAAGTTCAGTTGAATTTACTGCAACCGTTTGGGACAAAATCGTTCCTATAAACACTAAAGACGAACTTAGCGCGCTAGCAACCCTTACCACCGCGGATTCTTATGCGTATTTGACTGATGATATCGAAGTTAGTACCGCTGATATCGTTTCTGCGTCCGGCACTAACGTTACCGATACCGTCGTTCCCGGCGAATTCAAAGGAACCTTTGACGGTAAAGGATTCAAGGTCGGATATGCTTGGGACTACAAAGAAACTACTAGATGGAGTACAACAAGCGAGAACTCTTTCGGCGGTGTATTTGAAAACATCGCGTTAGGCGCAACCGTACGTAACCTCGTTGTAGAAGGTATGAGCGTAGTTCCTTACGACTACGTAGCGCTCTTTGCACACACTAATAGCGGTTTAGTCGAAAACTGTTTCGTACAAGCAACTACCTTTGCATATTCAGGTAGAAATTACGCGGCTACCAGATTCATCTTTAATACGCAAGGCGGTGAAGTACGCGACTGCGTATTCAAAGTAGAAAGCGCATCTGGTACGGCAGCTTCTTTTGAAGATACGTATTCTGGTGTAGGCCTTCAACGTTACGGCGCAGGTCACTGGTACGATATCGCTTGGATATCTTACATAAAACGAGGCTCTTGGACGGGTGGCGTAAATACCGACAAACCTAATAAGCCTGACGGTCAACTTCATAACGTAGTTTATTACGCAAACACTGCTAATTTTATTGCTGACGTTGGTAGTACTTATACTATTGCTACCGAGGGTAGCACTTCTGCAGACGGAACGACCGTATACGACAAAGAAACCGACGTATTTACCGATATCACCGAACCTCAAACCCTTGGCTCATCTTGGGCAAAAGATTCGACTGAAGGCCTCAAATTCAACGGCGAGGTAGTACTTGCTCCGAGTTACAGTCAACTTGATTACGTTTCTACGGATAACGGTTCTATCGTGTTTACCGAAGCAGGTCAAAGTGAAACTATAAAAATGTACTTCGCAGAAGAAGAAAGCCATTACTTCACTATGAGTACCGCAAATAGCGACGTTGCTACCGTTACTGCAAGTGGCAAAGTCACCGCAGTAGGCGTAGGCGCTACCACGATTACCGTTCGTCACGCTTTCTCGAATAAGACTATAACTATTCGCGTAGTATTTGCAGACCCTGAAAAAACTTATGCAATCTCTTCGGCAAGTGACTTAGTGTCGCTTGATACGACCAAAATGTCGTCTGGCAGTGCGTATGCATATCTTACCGGTCCTATTACCGTGACTAAAGCAGATATGATAACCGTTGCAAATGGAAGTAATACTGAATACACCATAATTCCTCTTGCCGCTTACGGAACGAGCACCACTAGCGGATTTAAAGGCGTTCTTGACGGAAAGGGTTATCCTATTAATTACACCTTCGAAGCCACCGAGACCACCGAGAGTTTCATCGGTTTCGTTCGTAGCATAAGCGATAGCGGTCTTTTGAGAAACCTCGTTGTAAACGGCAATATAACTGCTCTTTCTTCGGGAACGGTTCAAATTACTTATTATAACAAAGGTCATATAGATAACTGTTTGTTTAATACTAACGTTAGCCAAACCGCTTCAGGAGGAACTTCCGGATATAGAACGCATATTGTTCAAAGAAACGCAGGCATAGTTAGAAATTCTATCTTTATAAGCAACTTCGATTATATGGGAACGTATGAAACCAACACGGTACATTATCAAGCGCATACCGGATACAAACTTGAAAATTGCGCTCTCGTAGGTATTCACGAAAGAATAGCAACTATTAACGGTATTAACTGGGGTGCGATGGGTAGTGCAGACTACTACGGAATTTCAAGATACCTAAATCTCGAAAACTTTATTGCGGGCATAGGAACGAGAGTTACTGGAGCGGCTATAGATGAGACTTCAACTCCCGCTAAATATGGCACGAGCATAAAATATTATCACACTCCGTTTACGGGTGTTGCTAAGAAAATTGGCAAGTTCGTCGTAGATTCGACCAACAAGACTATCACGATGGACGTAGACGGCGTAGACAAAGTAGTTTACACTACTCCTGCAAATTAATTGCAGTAGAAGGCTAATTGACTAATTAAAACGCTCTATGCCACTGGGCGTAGAGCGTTTTAACAAAGGCGCAAAAGCGCTTAATATTAACGGACGAAAAAATGGAGAAAAAAAATAATCGACGAGAAAACCGAGAATCGAACACAAGACAAGTGTTCAACTTGATATTGAGTGAGACAAACGGAATTTCACGTATTGATATATCTAAAAAAACAGGGCTTTCGGCAAGTGTAATCACGGGTATTGCAGATAAACTCATATCTGATAAATTAATTATCGAAAGCGGTGTTATAGAAAAAAAAGACGCAGGCAGAAAAGCCGTTCTTTTGAAAACGAATCCTTTTGGAGGATTTTTTGCGAGCCTTATTTTTGAAAAAAAGAAAATAAGACTTGAAGTATACGATTTGGCAAGAAAACTGGACGCAAAATACGTAATTTCTGTTGATAGCGAAAAAATTACGGGTGATTTTCTTATTCAAGCAATTGAAGATGCCGTTCAGTACAATTATAAATACGGAACCTTTTTTGGAATAATTCTCACTCTTCCTCCTTGGTGGATTGAGACCGAGTGCAAAGAGAGAACGCAAGAAGAATTCGGTTACTATTTCGAAGAAGGATTCAAAGAAAGACTGCACGCTTTTTATAAAGAAATCAAGATTTATACAGAGCCTTCTACCGCTATGGCCGCTTGCGCAAAACTTGATGAAGTAAAGTCGCAAACGAACGTAGTGTGCGTTGACTTCGATAAAGAAATTTATGCAAGTTTTATTTTGGGTGGTAGACTTTTTGATAAGCGACACTGCACGGATAAATTTGCAAACGCAATCATAAATCACGACCTTCTATCAACGGGAAAAGCAAGACTTAAAGACTATCTTTCGGAAGAGTCGATTTGCTCGCGTTTTATAGAAGAGATAGGTGAAAAGTTATCCGTTAACGAAATTATTGAACGCTATAAAAGCGGAGAAGAAAAGACGGTGAACTTTATCAACAAAACCATTGAAATCTTTGCCCAAGGCATAATAGGTTTTGCAGAGATACTCGAGATAGATAGCATCATACTGAAAGGAACTCTAGCAAAAATCGGAAAATCTTTGGCGGATAAAGTAAAACAATATTTCGTGGCTCTAGACCCCGCGTTAGAAAAAATTGAAATTTTAATTGAAAAAAACAACGAACTAGCAGGACTAGGCTCGGCGTACTTTGCCTTCAACAACGTGTTTTCAAACTAAATAAAATTTTATAAGTGATACAAAAAACCTCTTTTGCCCAGCAAAAGAGGTTTTTGTTTTTATCAAAATAGTGGCGCGTTACGCCTCTAAGCCTTCTCCTCTTTTAACTGCGTCGAAGTCTGAAACGATTTCGTTTGAAGGTTTCTCGGTGAGAAGGGACACGACGTAGATAACGATAGACGAGAGAATAAAGGCAGGGAGCAAGCAATAAACGCTCCATACGCCTCCCAAGGGGTTAAGTAAGATTTTCCATACGAAAACGGTAACTGCGCCCGTGACCATACCGGAGATTGCGCCAACGTAGGTGGTCTTTTTCCAAAATAGAGAGAAAAGCATAAGAGGTCCAAAGGTCGCGCCGAATCCCGCCCAAGCAAAAGAGGTTATTCCAAAGATAGTGCTGTTTGAGTCCCAAGCGATAACCATTGATACAATAGTGATAACTGCCATTGCAATTCTTGACGCCCACATTACTTGTCTGTCGGTAGCGTCTTTTTTGAAGATGCCGTGATAAATGTTTTCCGCGATTGCAGAGGTAGATATAAGTAAGTAAGAGTCCGAAGATGAAATGGACGCAGCCAAAATGCCCGCGCATGCAAATCCCGCAAGGATAGGAGGCAAGAATTTGGTTGCAAGGTCGATAAATATCGTTTCTGATTCCGCGTTTGAAGAGTAGGAAATATCTGCAAAACTACGACCTACGATACCGATAAATACGGCAACCGACATTGCGATAAAGAGCCAAATGCAAGCAACGGTACGAGAACGTTTTAATTCTTTTTCTGAGCGTATTCCCATAAAACGAAGAAGAACTTGGGGCATACCGAAATATCCAAGTCCCCAGGCAAGAGCGGATACGATACTGATTATAGAAAAGCCCGTTGCGCTTCCAAATACGTTTCCGCCTTGAGGAGTAGCCGTTTCAAATAAAGAGAAGAATCCGTCTATGCTTTGAGCGTTTTTGATAACTTCGCCGATTCCGCTTGCGCTAACTACGGCGATAACCAAAATTACGGAAAGAGCAACAATCATAACGATTGCTTGCATAAAGTCGGATGCGCTTTCTGCTAAAAATCCGCCGAGGAAGGTGTAAGCAAGTACGAAGAGCGCCGCAACTATCATCATAACGTGGTAGTCGAATCCAAAAAGATTTACGAAAAGTTTTCCACAAGAAGCAAGACATTGACCTGCGTAAACGGTGAAGAATAAAGTTATAAACAACGAAGAAATAGTGAGAATAATCTTTTTCTTCTCGCGGAATCTTTTAGAGAAAAATCCGGGGAGAGTGATAGCGTCCACTTTTACGCTATATCTACGCAAACGACGTGAAACGATAAGCCAGTTAAAGTACGTTCCGATAAATAGGCCTATTGCCGTCCAACCCGCGTCTGCAAGACCAGTCCAGTAAGCAAGACCGGGAAGTCCCATCAAAAGCCAACCGGACATATCCGACGCTTCTGCCGAAAAAGCCGAAACCCAAGGACCTAGCGACCTTCCGCCCAAAAAATAGTCCGCCGTGCTTTTGTTTGCTCTTTTTGAAAAGTACAAACCGATAGCAATAATTGCGCCCATATAAATAATCATGGCAAATAAATGTTGTAATTCTGCGCTCATTTTACCTTTCCTTCTAGACTTTGCTATTTAAGTCAAAGTCTAATATTGTTGTAACTATATAGATAAATTGAATATCTATTTAAAAATACAAGTTTCGTATATATTAACACAAAAAGACTTTTTTTACAACTCATATAAGAAACAATTTCATATATTACTTATAAATTCACAATTTTAACAGAATTAAAAGTTGTTTACTAAAAGATTTGACTTTTTATAAAAGAAGTAGTATTATATCTTAGGTAAGGAAAAAAGTGTTCAAAAAGACCCAAACGGGACTTGTTTGAGCATTTTTCGTTTTTATCCGATTATAAGGGACTTTTGTCCAAAAGAGAGGTATTTATGTTAACTGCTATCGTCGGTATTAACTGGGGTGACGAAGGCAAAGGAAGAATGGTTGACCTTTTGTCAAGCGATTACGACCTCGTAGTTCGTTATCAAGGTGGTAACAACGCAGGTCACACCGTTATCAACGGAGATTTGAAAGTTATTTTGAATCTTCTTCCTTCTGGTATTCTTCGCTCGAACACCGTTAACGTTATGGGTAACGGTATGGTTGTTGATATCGAGCATCTTTGTGGAGAAATCGCAAGACTTCGTGAAAAAGGAGTATCCGTTACTCCCGCTAACTTAAAGATTAGCACCAAAGCAATTATTTGTTTGCCCTATCACAAACTTCTCGACAACCTCGAAGAAGACAGACTTGGCGCAAACGCATACGGCTCGACCAAACGTGGTATCGCGCCCGTTTACGCAGATAAATATATGAAAAAAGGTATCCGTATGGAGGACCTTCTCGAAGAAGATACTCTCAAAAATAAAGTTGAAAGAATCGTTGAGTGGAAGAACCTCACCGTTGAAGGCGGATACAAGAGCAAAGCGGTAGACCCAAGCGAAATTTACGCTTGGCTCAAAAAATTCGGAGATGAAATCAAGCCTTATATTTGCGACACTGGCAAGGTACTCAGTGAGGCTGCAAAAGAGGGCAAACGCATTATGTTCGAGGCTCAACTCGGCGCTCTTCGTGATATAGATTTTGGTATTTATCCGTTCACTTCTTCTTCCTCAACTATCGCAGCATACGCTCCTATAGGCGCGGGAATCCCCGGGGAAAAACTTGATGAAGTTATCGGAATTATGAAGGCGTACAGCAGTTGCGTTGGAGCAGGAACGTTTACTTGTGAATTTGAAGGAGAGGAGGCTGTTGCTCTTCGTGAGGCAGGCGGAGAATACGGCGCTGCAACGGGTAGACCCAGAAGAGTTGGCGGATTCGACGTAGTTGCATCTAAATACGGCGCAAAAATGCAAGGCGCAGACTATATCGCTTTGACTAAACTCGACGTTCTCTCTTACCTTGACCAAATTCCCGTTTGCGTAGCCTACGAGGTTGACGGAGAAAGAGTAGACGAATTCCCAAGTGGTGATAGACTTTTGAGGGCTAAACCTATCTACGAATACAGAAAAGGTTGGAAGTGTGACGTAACTGGTTGCAGAAAACCCGAAGATTTACCCAAAGAGGCTCTTGATTACGTAAAATATCTTGAACAGGCAACCGGCACTCGTATCAAATACGTATCGGTAGGCGCAGATAGAGACCAGTACGTTGTAATGTATTAATCAATAAATCTAGCGTACCAAATTTGTATAAACCCGAAATTTTTTACCTATAATTTGATAGAGGTAAAAAATGACGGCAAAAATTAACTTATTCCGCCCGTCGGCGTTTGCCGAGAGGGCGGAACTTTTTTATTCAGATATAATAGGTAGAACCAAAAGCGTAGTTTTTTCTACGCAAGAGCAAAACCCTTCTTTCGTGGACGATTCTCTATTTATTCCTATTGAACTAACGCCAAGTAAAAGTTTTAATGGCCAAAAAGTGCATATAGCAAAAAGCGCCTTGCTGGGAGGGGAAGAATTTATGGATTTTAGGAGTAAACTCTCCCAAAAAGCGCAAGAGGTCAAAGAGGGAGGGCTCACCTTCTTTGCAAAAATTGAAATCAATCTTCTCCTTTTGGATAAAAACGGACGTAAAGTTCTCTGTCAAGAAGATTTTTCTCCGATATTATCAAACGAAGTAACGAAATTTATAGACGTCATATTTGACGAGTGCAAAAAGTGTAACTTGACTCTGCTTTCGGCAAGGGCAAAAGAGGTGGGTTACGTTACTTTTTCGAGCGAAGGAGAGGCTCTTACTCTTGCTGATTTTATTTTGCTCTTTAAGGTGATAGCAAAAAGGGTTGCTCAAAAATTCGGCTACCTTTGCACGTTTATGCCAAAGCCTTTTTTGGAGGAAAAAGGGGAGGGGCTTGGAATTGAACTTGAAATAAAAGGAGAGAGGAGAGAAAGTTTTTTGGAAGGGGTGATTTTGCACTCGGGAGAACTACTTTCCCTTTGCTCGGCGAACGTGAATTCTTTTGCAAGATTTTTACCTGCAGAAAAGTACAGATATATTTGCTACGGCAAAGAAAACGCTTTGTTTTGCGAAGTGCCAAAAAGAGATTGTCTGTGCGTAAAATTTGATTTTTGTGACCTTTTACAAAACCCCTATATTATATTTTGCGCGATACTTGAGGCGGGACTTTTGGGAATAGAAAACGGGCTTAGTTTGAGAGAAGTAATTTTTGAGGTTACGCCAAGCGTAAAAAAAGAACTGGATAGACTCCCCTCATCTCTTTTAGAAGGACTGGAACTTGGTGAGGCGAGCGGTTTTTTGAGGCGAGTTTTGGGCGAGAGCGCATCGAGAATATATTACGAATTAAAAAAGAAAGAGGCAGAGTCCATCAAAGAAAACGCAGGAGAAGAAGAACACAGAAAGAGGTATTTTGATTTTTTTTAAAAGGCTTATAAGCCTTTTATTTGTATAACGCGATTTTCTTTTCAATAAAATTGACTAGTGTGTTGCTTTGAGTTATAATAAGGGCGAGGTGAATTATGCGAAACTATCAAGAAGAATTTAATAAGCGCGTGGAATTTATCAAAAACGTGGTAAAGTCCGCAAACGCAAAAGGTATAATTTTTGGCAATAGCGGTGGTAAAGACTGCGCTTTAGTCGGCGCTTTATGTAAGGCGGCGGAAGAGAATACGATAGGCGTTATGATGCCTTGTATGAGCAGAAGAAATTTCGAAGAAGATATGCGCGACGGCAAAGAAGTTGCAGACTTTTTTGGAATAGAAACGAGAGTCGTGGATATTTCCCCCGTTAGAGAAAGTTTAGTAAAACAGTTAGACGGGGTGACCGAATTTACCCCTCTTGCTCTTGCAAATATCAATCCAAGAATAAGGATGACCACGTTGTACGCTATCGGCGCAAGCGAAAATCTTCTTGTTGCAGGTACGGGTAACCGTAGCGAAACCTACCTTGGTTATTTCACTAAGCACGGGGACGGTGGTTGCGATTTCAATCCTATATCCGACCTCACGGTAAAAGAAGTATACGAGTTTTTGGAGTTTTTGAACGCTCCTATTGCAGTTAGGACGAAAGCCCCCTCCGCAGCCCTATTCGACGGTCAAACGGACGAGGAGGAAATGGGAATAAGTTACTCCGCGGTAGACACCTATCTTCTCACGGGCGAGGCAAACGAAAAAGACAAAACTAAAATAGAGTCAATGCACGCGCGTAGCGAACATAAACGTCGTATGCCCGTAAAATATAAGGAAATTTAGACACCTGTCAAAATAATTGCCTTTTAGGTACACTTGTGATATAATTCTTGCTATGGAAAACGTCGTTACGGTAGAATCTGCCAGTTACAGTTATCAAAAAAATGGAGAGAAAAACTTTGCTCTTAGTAATCTCGACCTCACGATTCGTGAGGGCGAGTTTTTGTGTATCGTCGGAAGAAACGGTAGTGGCAAAAGTACTCTCAGCAAACTTTTGAACGGACTACTCGTACCCGACGAAGGAAAGGTAACCGTTTTTGGTTACGATACCAAGGACGAAAAAGCAATTTACGAAATAAGAAAAAGAGTAGGATTAGTTTTTCAAAACCCCGACAACCAAATGGTTGCAAGCATTATCGAGGACGATATTGCTTTCGGCCCTGAAAATATCGGTCTTTGTAGAGAAGAAATCGCAAAGCGTATAGACTGGGCGCTCAGTGCTGTTGGTATGAACGATTACCGCAAAAAGGGCACGAATAAACTTTCGGGCGGACAAAAACAAAGAGTTGCAATAGCAGGCGTACTTGCCTTGAAACCTCAAGTTCTCGTTCTCGACGAGGCTACGGCTATGCTTGACCCCAAAGGTCGCAAAGAGGTTATGAATACCATAAAGGCTCTTAACAAAGAAGAAAATATTACCGTTTGTCACATAACTCACTATATGGAAGAGTGTTTGAGCGCGGATAGAATTATCGTTATGAGCGAGGGCAAAGTGGTTATGCAAGGCACTCCCGCCGAAATTTTTGCAGATAGAAAAAAACTTGAAGAGTACAAACTTTCTCTCCCTCCCGTTATGGCTCTTGCGGATATGTTAAGAGAGGGTGGACTAAATTTAGGGGAAGTGTTTGACGAAGACGCTCTCGTGGAGGAAATATGTCGGCTATTATAAAAAATCTTTCCTTCACTTATATGAAAAAAACGCCGTACGAAAGTAAGGCGCTAAACGCAATCGACCTCGAAATAAGAGAGGGCGAATTTCTCGGCATAATCGGTTCAACCGGTAGTGGAAAGAGTACTCTTATTCAACATATAAACGGTTTGATTCCTCTTCAAGAAGGTAAACTCACCGTTTGCGATATTGATTTATCCGTCAAAAAACCGGACTACAAAGCAGTTCGCAAAAAAGTCGGCATAGTTTTTCAATATCCCGAGTATCAACTATTTGACGAAACCGTGGAAAAGGACGTTGCTTTCGGTCCGAGAAATATGGGCTTATCTGAAGGTGAAATCACCGAAAGAGTGCAAGAAAGTTTGCGCCTCGTTGGAATAGACGAGAGTCTTTGGGACAAAAACCCCTTTGAACTTTCGGGCGGACAAAAAAGAAGGGTCGCAATAGCAGGCGTTATTGCAATGAGACCGGAAATGCTCATTTTAGACGAGCCAACGGCAGGTCTTGACCCGATGGGAAAGAAGGAAATACTTTCCCTTATTCTCAAACTCAAAGCAGAGTGTTCTCCCACTGTCGTTATGATTAGTCACAATATGGACGAAATCGCCGATATGGCGGATAGAATTGCTCTTCTTCATAAGGGAAGACTACTTGCTTGTTGCTCCCCAGAGGAACTATTCACCAGTCCCGAACTTATAAAAACTGCGGGGTTAGAAATACCCGTAAGCGTTAGTATTGCTCAAAAACTTATTAAAAAGGGTGTAAAACTTGACGGCGTTCCTTGTAGAAAGAGCGTGCTTTCCAAGTTGATTTTGTCGCTTTGGAGGGAAAAAGATGCTCAGTAACGTTACTTTTGGTCAATACTATCCCGTATCTTCTCCCGTGCACAAAATGGACGCAAGAGTCAAACTTTTGCTCACCGTATTGTATATTGTTACGATATTTTTGGTGCAAACCTACAGTGGATATATCGCAACTTTTTGCGTATTCCTCTTTACTGTAATACTTGCGCGAATACCTATAAAAACGGTTTTAAAATCGGTAAAAGCCGTTCTCTTTTTGATACTTTTTACCACGATACTCAATTTGCTTTTGTACAAAGGCGATTATACGTGGAGTCGCTCGTGGTGGATATTCACGATATCTGACGGAGCAATTAACTTTGCCGTTCAAATGGCGCTAAGACTTGCATTTTTGGTTATGGGAACTTCCCTTTTGACCTTTACGACCACCCCCGTTGAACTAACGGACGGTATCGAGAGTTTGCTTAGACCCTTGAAAGTTATCAAATTCCCCGTTCGAGACGTTGCCGTAATTATGAGTATAACACTCCGCTTTATTCCTATATTGATGGAAGAAACGGACAAAATTATTATGGCTCAATCTTCTCGAGGTGCGGATTTTTCAAGCGGTGGACTTATAAAAAGAGCAAAGGCTCTTCTCCCCGTTTTGATACCCCTTTTCGTTAGCGCGTTTAGACGAGCGGACGAACTCAGTCTTGCAATGGATTCTCGTTGCTACAACGCAACGGACAAAAGAACCCGCTACAAAAAGATGAAAATAGCCTTTCGCGACGTTGTAGGCGCGTTTGTAGGGCTTGCTCTTCTTGCTTTCGTTATCGTGGATAACGCGGTGTTAACTTTACTTGTGGTATGAGATACAAAATAGTCGTACAGTTTGATGGAACTGCTTATTGTGGTTTTCAAGTACAACCCAACGGAATAAGCGTTCAACAAGTACTAACCGAGGCTTTCCAAAAAATCGGGAATAGCGTTGCCGTTACGGGTTCGGGTAGAACGGATAGCGGAGTGCACGCAAGAGCCATGGTGTGTCACGTTGATATGATGAGCACCGTCCCCGAAAAAAATATCGCAAAAGCGGTCAACGCCCACCTTCCTTCCGACGTTAGCGTGCTTTCGGCGGAAATTGCAGAAGATGGTTTTCACGCGCGCTACTCGGCAAAGCAAAAAACCTACGCGTATAGATTATACGTCAGTGATATTGCTCTTCCTCTCAAAGAGCGTTACAGCGTAAGGATAAAAACTTTCCCCGACCTTGACAAAATGAGAGAGGGAGCAAAAGAATTCGTCGGCAAAAAAGATTTTCGCGCTTTTCTTGCGAGTGGGTCGAGTGTGCAAGACACGGTTAGAGAAATTTACTCTATTGAAATAGAAAACCAAGACCAAGATATTACGGTCAAAATAACGGGTAACGGATTTTTGTATAATATGGTACGCATTATAGTCGGCACTCTGCTTGACGTTGGCTACGGCAAAAAAACACCTGAACAGGTAAAGGAAATAATAAAATCACGAGAAAGAAAAAATTCCGGAAAAACTCTTCCTGCAAAAGGGTTAGAACTTTTTTCCGTCGAATATAATAACAAGGAGAAAAAGATATGATAGAAATACGTGAAGTAAAAACGAAAAAGGAGCAAAAAGAGTTTTGTAGTTTCC
>JAZQYG010000094.1:0-2571 GCA_045633305.1 Clostridia bacterium
CATAAACTTTGCGTTTTATAAACATTGTTTTAGTAGAATATAAAAGCAAACTAAAATATAAGGAGCAAAATATGAACGCTATTGAAATTAAAGGACTTTCAAAGAGTTTTCGTGGGCTTTTTGCCGTGAACGATTTGAATATGACTGTTCCCGTTGGTAGTATTTACGGCTTTATCGGCGAAAACGGAAGCGGTAAATCCACGACGGAAAAACTTATCTGTGGACACCTTGTTCCAGACTCAGGCGAAATTAAGTTGTTCGGCAGAGATTATACGGACGCAGGCGTGCGCGTGAGAGTTGGTGCTCTCATAGAAAACGCAGGTTGTTTTCCGAGTTCAAGCGTGTATCAAAACTTAATGATGCAAGCAATCAATTTAGGGCTTGCTAATCGAGAAGAAGAAATTGACCGTGTGCTTAAAATCGTGCGTATGGAAGATAGTAAATTTATTAAGTTTAAGAGTTGCTCGCTCGGTATGAAACAACGTATCGGTATAGCAATGGCACTACTTGGAAATCCCGCACTTTTAATTTTGGACGAGCCGATTAACGGACTTGATACTGACGGTATGCGTATTATGAGAGAAATACTCGTAGATATTACCAAAACTTACGGCTGTACCGTTTTAATTTCTTCGCATATTTTGGGCGAACTTGAAAAGATTGCTACTCACTACGGCATTATTCGTCAAGGAAAAATGATTATGGAACTTTCCGCAAAGGATATGGAAAATAGAGCACGAGTATTTACTTCGCTCAAAACTGCCGATATGCAAGGCGCATTAAAAGCGTTAAAGGAAAAATACAATTCTGCTCGTATGGAAGAAGAATATATCCGTGTTTACGATGTGGATAATACCGAAGAAATCGTAGAATATCTTATTCAAAAAGGTTTTGTGGTAAACGAAATTAAAAAGAACAAAATCGGCTTGGAAGAATATTATATCGAAATTATGAGCAAAAAGGAGAACGACTGATATGGATAAATCAAAAGAATTAAAATTTGAATCGCCATCTTTCAAGCAAAGAATAAAAGGTATGCTTGGCGTTGACTTTTACCGTTTATTCCATACTCCTTTGTTTTATATCTTTCTTGCGATAGCTGCAATTATTCCTGCAATGGTTTCTTGTCTTACGATGATGCCTGACCAAAACGGCAACACAATGGAGCCACTTTATTCTAACGTTTGGCAAATTATCGCCGCAAGCGAGCCACTTTACGTAATCAAAGGAATTGCAGATTACGCAAATATGAATATGGTTTTCATTTTTGGCGGTATAATGGTATCCATTTTTATTGGACACGATTACAAAAGCGGTTACGTAAAACAGCTCTTTACAACGCACGCTAAAAAAGAAGATTATATGATTTCTAAAACGCTTGCTTGTGCTTTTGCGATGGTTTGTATGTGTGGAACGTACTTTGTCGGTGGTACAATCGGCGGATTGATTGCAGGTTATGAAACGAGCGTAAATATTGGTTCTTTATTCGTTTCCGTTTTTGGCAAAATGATTTTAAGCCTTGGTTGGGCAAGCCTTTTTACCTTCCTTAACGTTATTTTTAGAAGATATTTTGGCATTTCGGTGGCTTCATCTTTCTTTTTCGGTACGGGCATTTTGATTATCGGTGTGGCTGCTATCGTGGAAGCACTTTCACTTCCTACGGCGTTTTTGAATATCTTTCTTTACGGCGCATCGGTAAACGCTTGTCTTACAAGTGGTTTTGCTGCATTTATCACTTGCATTATAGTATCAGTTGCTTGGGCAGGCATTTATATTATAGTAGGCTCGCACATTTTGAACAAGAGCGACGTGTATTAAGGAGAATTACAATGAACGCAATAGAAATAAAAAATTTAACCAAGAATTTTGGAGAAAAACAAGCCCTTCAAGGCTTGAATATGACCGTTCCTATTGGTAGTATCTATGGTTTTATCGGGGAAAACGGTTCGGGTAAATCTACGACGGAAAAAATTATTTGCGGACTTATCCATCCAAGCGGTGGTAGCGTAAAACTTTACGGCAGAGATTATACGGACGTGGACGTTAGAGCAAAAGTCGGCGTTTTAATCGAATCGCCCGGTTGCTTTCCGAATATGACCGTTTGGAACAACTTAAAATTACAAGCGGATAATTTAAGTATCGAAAATCCCGATGACGAAATAAGAAAAATCTTAAAACTCGTTCGTATGGAAGGTGCGGCAGGAAACAAATATAAAAATTGTTCGCTTGGTATGAAACAGCGTATCGGTATTGCTATGGCACTTCTTGGCAACCCAGAACTTCTCGTTTTAGACGAGCCGATTAACGGGCTTGACGCAGATGGTATGCGCATTATGAGAGAAATTTTCGTAGATTTATCTAAAAAAGGGGTAACGATGGTAATTTCTTCGCACATTTTGGGCGAACTTGAAAAAGTTGCTACCCATTACGGTATCGTTCGTGGCGGTAAAATGATTGCCGAAATGTCGGCGGAAGAACTTGAAAACAGTTGCCGTACTTTCATTTCTATCGGCGTGGCGAAAAAAGATATGGCAAAGGCTCTCTTAATGCGTAAATATTTACGTGTAGAAG
>JAZQYG010000095.1:0-3849 GCA_045633305.1 Clostridia bacterium
ACTTCGTGGGTATGCTCACCGATAGTAGAAGTTTCGTGTCTTATACTCGTCACGAGTATTTTAGACGTATACTTTGCAACCTTATAGGCGGTTGGGTAGAGGCCGGAGAATATCCCGAAGATATGGAAACTCTCACCGAAATCGTACAAGGAATTTGTTACAAAAACGCAAAACGTTATTTTGGATTTTAATATTTAGTTATCTGCTAGCGGAGACGAAAAATTCGTCTCCGTTTTTTTTATGACGAATAGGATAAAAAATCACAACTTATTGTTAAAAAACAAGTTGAAAAAATAACAACACCTAATATATGCTTTTAGTGTGTAAAAATTGTTGTTTTTGGTCGAATTGCTATAATTTTGTGAAAAATCGACAAAATAATAAAGAAAAGCCGTTATCTGGACTTTTAAGTGAGAACAAAAAACAATAATTTGCTGAAGTTAAGAGGGACAATTTTTAAAAGGAGGAAACCTTAAGGAGTATTTATTACGAAAGCAAGGTGAAAAGTTATGAAAAATAAAAACGTTGTCGTTTACGATTTAGAAACTATTAGCGATACTCCTTATACGAGGGTAGTTTTCTCAACTTCGGACGTTTGGCACAAACACATGTTTTTTGAGTTCGCCCTCAATTTAAAAGGCGAATACGAAAATTTTATCGACGGCAAAAGAATAGTGGTCAAAGAGGGTAACGTAGTGCTTTTGAGACCGGACGACTTTCATAATTCTTGTAATTTTAGCGAAGAGCACCTTCACCGCGATATTTACGTAAGTAAAGAAAAGATGAAGGCTATTTGTGATGTTTTTGACAAAGACCTTTATAAGAAAATTCTCGAAAAGCCTCTCGTTATAGACTTCTATTTACACAAAACCGAACTGGACGTAATTGCTCGTGACTTAGAGATTTTTAACGGTCCGGAAAAACCAGAGCAACTAACTTTTGAGAGTTTGCATACCGCGATAGTTACTTATATTATAGGGCTTTGGATTAAGAGAAAATACACCAAAGAAGAACTACCAAAAGAGATTATGGATTTACTTTCCAAGATTAATAGCGGTATGTTCATCAATAATAATATCGAAGAGATTGCCGAAACTACCAACTATTCGCACGGATATTTGTGTAAGATTTTCAAAAAGTATATGGGAGTATCCCTTCTTGAATACGTAAGAGATTTCAAAATGAATTATTCTTTGACGCTCTTGACCAACAAGGAACTTTCCATTATGGAAATATCGAATATGCTTAACTATGACGTGCCGTCCAGTTTTATTAACGCTTTTAAGCGTAAATACGGAGTGTCACCTCGTGAAATGCGCAAAAGGCTAATCGCATCTGAATAAATCGGTAAAATAATAGCGTCAGCGAAAATTAATTGCTGACGCTTTTTTTTATAATTTAAAATACTTCTGATTTTTGCTATTTGGTTTAGTAGGTTCACTCATACCTATCAAACCTGCATCTAATGCGGGAATTATATAATTTTTACGAAAAGTTTCTCTTGATTTTAGCCCAACTTTTTGCATAAGTTCGGTAAGTGATAGGGGATAAGTTTCGATAACAGACATAAGTGCTGATATTTGATTGTTAATATGGTTATAGTGATTTCTTGTATCTTTGATAATATCGTGGAGAGCGGATTTAATTACACCAAGCATAAAAATAATAAAAGTATTTGATTTGCCCTCAGAGGTAGACTTTGCAATTGCCTTATAATAATCTTCTTGATTATCTTTAATTATGCTTTCTATCGGAATCCATCTAAATATTGGTTTCCAACTTGCGAGAAGTGCAGTTTGCCATAATCTTCCCATCCTTCCGTTGCCATCGTGAAATGGGTGAATAAACTCAAATTCGTAATGAAAGACGCTTGATTTTATGAGCATTTGAGTTTTACTTGTGTTTAACCACTCGAAAAGTTGATTCAATAAATCGTTAACCATATTTGCAGGTGGTGCAACGTGAATCACCTCACCGTTTTGATTAAAAACGCCGACGGAGGAGTTCCTAATTTTACCAGATTCTTCTACTAAACCGTTCATCATAATTTTGTGCGCATTTGTTAAATCGGTGATGAAGAACGGATTGATTTCATCCAAAGTTTTGTAAACTTCAAATGCGTTTTTAACTGCGATAATATCATCTTCTGGTCCCAAAACTCGTTTTCCTTCAATAACGTCGGTAACTTGTTTTAATGAGAGAGTGTTATTTTCGATAGAGAGCGAAGAGTGTATTGACTTGATTCTACTAACACGACGAAGTCTTGGCAGTTTTTCAAGTTCGTTAACGTTTTTTAATTCGCCGAGTAACTCCATTATTTCAGAAGTTAAATCTAACATTTTTTCGGTTATATCATAAGGTGGGATATATTTGTCCATATTGCCTCCGTTTGTTAACCATTGTAACATAGCGAAGATTTATTGTCAATATCTTGCACGATATCTTGCACGATATCTTGCGTGATAAGTTGCGCAAATGATATTTTTATCGACAAAAAAATAGATTATTCTTTTTGATTGAAGGATTTATTCCTTTGAGATTTTATTCAAAACATATTCGTTAGTTCAAAAAATAACAACTTTATTTCAAATTTTTCGCATAATTTTTGCCCCTTATTATATAATAATGGCTTAAAAAAGGCTGATTTGACTCTTGGGTTAAAAACTAACAACTTTGCGTTAAAAGATGAGTTGAAATGATATTGCTATATATTTTAAAATGGTATAAGCCGTAATATCGAAAACTATACGGCAAATAATAATTCAAGGAGGAAATGAATTATGAAGTTAAAAATCGGTAAGAAAATGCTTTTACTTCTCACGCTTATACTTGCCGTCGTTTGCACGTCAGTTGGCGTTGTAACCGCAGAAGAGACTGGAACTATAGAAGAAATTAGGCTTATATCCGATAGCGAAGTGGTGGCCTTAACGACTAAAACGGTTACGGACGCTACGACTCCAGGGGATACGGCTGCTCCTGCCCCCATTATTGAAAAGAGAATAGGTGAGGACTGGTTCCCCATGAGTGCAACGGAATTGACGTGGACGTCTTCTGCGTCTTGGGCTGCTGCCGTAAGAAGTGACGGCGTAGTACCTTTTGCTTCTGACTGGAAGATTGAAAAGGTTACTATCACTGGTACTCACGCGGCGACTGGCTTGACCGTTAGTTACACCCTTTATCCTTCTCTTGCTATTGCAAGTAAAGCAGACTTAGATGCTCTTGCAAACAAGACTGGCAAAACCGCAGGTGACGGTAACGCTTGGTATAAAGCAAGATGTTACGCTCTTGCTTGCGATATCGATTACGCAGAAGGCGGAGCACAGTGGCACGAAAGATATATGACGCCTATTGCAAATAATAACTACGACAATGAATTTGAATCAGGCAAAGTTTTTGGTATCTTCGGCGCTCCTAACAACGTAAATGGCAATATTCATATGACGAGATTCGGTGCAAGACTCGAAGGTCAAGGATATTCCATCAAAAACGCTATTATACCTCTTGGTAACGCTTTTTATAAAGATTCTTTGGGTATATATGGTGGCGTTTGGAATAACTGGATAGGAAGACTTTGGGGTGGTACCGTTAAGGATATCAAGTTTGATAACCTCACCTTTGAGAGCGCACATCAGGCTGCCGCTAATCCTTATATGTACACCGTAGCAAATAACACTGCTCTTCAAGGAAAATTTGCTGATGCTGATAATGACGGTACTTGTGATAAGACTGGTCTTCCTGTTATCAATGACGGAAATGGTAACGTTACTCAAATCGACGTTGCTAAAATGTACAAAGAAAACAGCAACGGCTTAAAGGACAAATTAACTATTTCACACCGTAGTGGTCTTA
>JAZQYG010000096.1:0-3065 GCA_045633305.1 Clostridia bacterium
TTATTCGGCGTTTTTTTAATTGTTTGATATACAAATAAACTTTCAATTGCAACCTTTTTAACTTTTGAAATTTAATAAAATTATCGTGTAACTTGACACGATAATTTTATTGTATTATATTGTATTATATTGATTTAAAACAATTTTAAGGAGTATAGCGGTGATATATAAAGGCGAAAAACAAAATGCAATTTCTTTCCCCTTGGGTGGTATAGGTAGTGGTTGTATCGGCATATCTGGCAAGGGTCAACTTATTGACTGGGAAATATTTAATAAACCAGCAAAAAATACCCTTAACGGTTATTCCCATTTTGCTATAAAAGTAAAAGAGGGAGATAAAGTGAATACTAAAGTTTTACATGGTGATACGATAGAGCCTTATATGGGCAAACACTATCAAGGAGAGCATATAGGATATGGATATGGTCCGCACGAGGCGACTATGGCAGGCTTTCCTCACTTTAAAAAAGTTGTATTTGAAGGGACTTTTCCTATTGCAAGACTTACTTTTTATGATAAAAATTTTCCAGTTAAGGCAAAACTTTTGGCTTTTAACCCATTTATTCCTCAAGACAGTTTTAACTCATCTCTTCCCGTTGCAATGTTTGAGTGGGAGATTGAAAATTTATCTAAAAAGGAACTTGAAATAGGTTTATGTTTTAGTTTACAAAATCCAGCAACCGTCTCAAAAAATGAAAACGTGCAAAAAGACGGATATAAAGGCGTTTTCCTAAAAGAAGGCGCAAAAAATGATAACGAAGTAGGCTATAGTGACCTATGTGTACTAACGGAAGAAAAAGGTTTTGACGTTTCTACTCAAAGATATTGGTATAGAGGCGCATGGAAAGACCCGATTATTACTTTTTGGAAAAATTTTAACGAGCAAGATAGACTTATTGATAGAGTTTACGAGGAAGATGGCGCAAAATCAAACGGTAGTGTAGCCTCTTACGTAAAAATTGAAGGAAAAGAAAAACGCATATTCCGTTTCGTGCTTGCTTGGAATACTCCCGTATGCGATAATTACTGGAATCCGGTTGAGGACTTTGAGAATATCCAAAAGACCTGGAAAAACTATTATGCAACGCAGTTTAATAATTCATTTGACTCCGCGCTTTACGCAATGAAACGTTTTGATACGTTAAAAGAAAAAACGGTTACGTTTTCAGACCTTTTACAAAATAGTTCTATGCCAAAACTTGTAAAAGACGCAGTTTCTGCAAATCTTGCGGTATTGAAAAGCCCAACGGTACTTCGTTATGAGGACGGTTCAATGTGGGCGTGGGAAGGCGTTAGCGAAGCAAAAGGTTCATGCGAGGGTAGTTGTCAACACGTATGGAATTACGTCTATTCTACGGCGCTTTTATTCCCTGATTTAGAACGCTCGTTACGTGATTGCGTGCAAAAATACGGTCAATATGAAGATGGCGGAACTGATATGCGCGTACCTCTTCCAAGGGGTCGAATATATACTCGTCAACGTTCTTGCGTAGACGGTCAAATGGGTGAAGTTATCAAGTGTTTCAGAGAGTGGAAAATATCCGGTGATGACGAGTGGATTAAAAGTCACGCAGATAGTATATTCAAGATGATTGAGTACGCTTGGAGCGAATCTAACGGCGACAAGTGGGACTCGGACTGTGATGGAATAATGGAAGGCCGTCAGCATAACACCTTGGACGTAGAACTTTTTGGACCTTCATCTTGGCTGGAGGGATTTTATTTGCTTGCGCTTGATTGCGGTGCAAAGATTGCGCAATTCGTCGGCGATAATGAAAGAGCGGATAAATATAGAAAACTTTATGAAAACGGTAAAAAATGGACTAATGAAAATCTTTTTAACGGCAAATATTTTTATCATAAAGTTGACGTAAACGATTACGATACCATTTTGAAGTACAAAGCAGACGAGTGCTGGAACGACGAAGTTAAACAAATAAAGTATCAGGTTGCAGACGGTTGTTTGATAGACCAAGTCCTTGTTGATTTTCATAGCGCATTAATAGGCGAAAATGCTATTTTTGATAAAGAAAAGAAGATTGTTGCGCTTAAAAATTTGTTCAAATACAACTATAAAAAATCAATGAGAGATTTAGTTAATACGTGGCGCGCTTTTTCTCTTGAAGATGAATCTGGAACTATTATGTGCAGTTATCCAGAAGGAGCAAGCGTACCTGCTATTCCTATATCGTACTGTGAAGAAACAATGACTGGATTTGAATATGCTCTTGCGTGCGAGTTGATAGATAGCGGACTGGTGAAAGAGGGTAATAAAGTAGCTGGTGCCGTACGAAAAAGATTCGACGGTAAAAAAAGAAACCCTTGGAACGAATTTGAGTGCGGAAGTAATTACGCAAGAAGCATGGCAAGTTTTGCTCTGCTCTTGGTTTACAGTGGATTCAAATATGATTTAAGAAGAAATTATTTGGGCTTTTTCCCTGTTAAAAAAACAGGCGATTATTTTTGGAGTGTATCAAATAGTTGGGGAAAAGTAAGGATTTCAAACAGGAAAATAATCTTTAAAGTTTTTGGTGATTCTATTGAATTAAGTTCTTTTGGTTTGAGTAATGCAAATAGAGTAAAAGCCGTGATAGTGGATGGAAACAAGATTGACTTTGAGTCAAAATTGAACGAAGTTACCTTTGAAAAAACAAAAATAAATCGGGAGTTGGTTTTGAATTTATGTTAAAAAAATTCTCAAACGTTACAACCACCCAACTTGCGAGAATATGCGGTGTATCTCAAGGTACGGTAGATAGGGCTTTGCACGATAGAAAAGGCATAAAGAAAGAAACTCGTGAAAAGATACTAAAAATTGCAAAAGAGTATGATTACGTACCCCAAATAGGCGGTAGCGTTGGTCAATCAATGATAATAGGCGTGGTTTTGTACGACTTATATAACGATTTTTTTTCAAGGATTGCAATGAGTTTGGTTAACGAAGCAAAAAAAGTCGGCTACGTAGTAAACTTTTTCTTTTCTAATAAGGACATCAAGCAAGAAAAGTCCGCAATTGATTATTTTAACTATATAGGTGTAGACGCCATAATTATTTTTTCAGTAGG
>JAZQYG010000097.1:0-2522 GCA_045633305.1 Clostridia bacterium
AAGACGAGCAATTTACAAGGAAATTTGCGCTCTTTTTCCCGACTACAACGTTTTCGTTGCTGGAACGAGTTCGTTTGACCTAGCGCCCAAGCCTTACACCAAGTACTACGCTCTTAATAAATGGTGCGAGGAAAACGGATATAAGCACGACGAAGTAGTTTTCGTTGGAGACGATTACGGCGAAGGAGGCAACGACGAATCCGTATATAAATCCGATTTTAATTTTATTAAAATAGATAATTACCTCGACTTTCCAAAAGTCGTAAAAGATTTGATTTAAATTTATGAATTTTGAAACAGAAAAAAGAATAGGTAAAAATATTAGATTATTAAGAGAAAGTAAAGGCTTTACCCAAGATTACCTTGCTACAAAACTACAATTAGAAGGCTTGGACTTAACGCGAAGTGCCATTGCAAAAATCGAAGTTGGTCAACGTCACCTATACCCCGACGAAATTATTCTTATAAAAAAGATTTTAGACGTGAGTTTTGAGGAAATATTTTATTTAGATTAAAAAAAGGCGTATCGATTGATACGCCTTTTGAGTTAATTAAAACTGTTCGAGTTCTTTGATTTTTGATTCTATCTTTTCAAGCATTTCGGTGTACTTTGCAAGTTTTTGCTTTTCTGCCTCTACGAGGTTTGCAGGTGCTTTGGAGATAAATCTTTCGTTGTTAAGCATACCAGATGAACGTTTGATTTCGCTCATTACGGTTGCTTTTTCTTTTGCCAGTCTTTCACTCTCTTTTGCTTTATCCACGAGTTCGTTCATAGGAATCAAAATTTCGCTGTCTCCAGTCACCGTGGATATTAGTTTATCTTGAGTATCAGGTTTTGCGCTAACTACTTGAACGCCAGTCGTATTTGAAAGTTTTTCGATAACGCTAATGCCTTTTTTGTACTTAGTATTTGCCGTTACTATGATTGCAGAAAGTTTTTTGGAAGGAGCAACGCCCATTTCCGCTCTCAAGTTACGAATAGATTTAATAATATCTTTGAGCCCTTCGGTGTATTGCTCTTCTACGTTGGAGTGGAATTTGTCTTTTACGGGCCAACTTGATATCATAATCGATTCTTCTGCGCCGGGAAGATTCAAATAAATTTCTTCCGTTACGAAAGGAATAAAGGGATGCAAAAGTTTCAATATACGTTTCAAAATATATACGAGGAAAGCGAGTTTATTTGCTCTCTTTTCTTCGTCGTCGCCGTAAAGTGCGCTCTTGCTCATTTCGATATACCAGTCACAGAACTCACTCCATACGAAATCGTAAAGTTTTGCAGACGCTAAACCTATTTCGTATTTGGTCATATTCTTGGTAACTTCGGCAATAACCTTGTTAAGTCTCGTTGCTATCCATTTATCCGTTCCGTCGGGCTTGAACGAGCCTATTTCAGGAAGGGTGTGACCTTCGGTATTCATAAGCACGAAACGTGAAGCGTTCCATACTTTATTGATAAAGTTTCTACAATTTTCAAGTTTTTCTTTGGTGTAACGTGAATCGTTACCGGGCGCAATACCTATACTGAGAGAAAATCTCAAAGTATCCGCGCCGTACTGGTCGATAATTTCGAGCGGGTCTATACCGTTGCCGAGAGACTTACTCATTTTTCTACCTTGACTATCACGTAATATGCCGTGAATCAAAACCTCGGAAAATGGAATTTCGCCCATATGTTCTAATCCCGAGAATATCATCCTTGCTACCCAGAAGAAAATAATATCGTAACCGGTAACGAGAAGGTTCGTAGGATAGAAATATTTCAAGTCTTCCGTAACTTCGGGATAACCGAGAGTTGAGAAAGGCCAAAGAGCGGAAGAAAACCAAGTATCAAGAACGTCCTCGTCTTGACGGAGGTGAACTTCTCCACACTTAGGACACTTCGAGGGAGCGTCAACCGATACAATCATCTCTCCACAAGTATCGCAGTAATAAACGGGTATTCTGTGTCCCCACCAAAGTTGACGTGAAATACACCAGTCGCGAATATTTTCCATCCAGTTGAAATAAGTCTTTTCAAAACGTCTAGGAATAAACTTGATTTTTTTGGATTTAACCGCCTCGATTGCAGGCTCAGCGAGAGGTTTCATCTTAACGAACCACTGTTTACTTACGATAGGTTCAACCAAATCGTTACATCTATAACAATGCCCAGCATTTAACGGATGGGGTTCGATTTTTACTAAATATCCGCCTTTTTCCAAATCTTCAACTATGCGTTTACGAGCCTCTTTTCTATCAAGACCACAATACTCCCCTGCAAGTTCGTTCATACTGCCGTCGTCGTTCATAACTCTAATAACCTCTAAGTTATGACGGAGACCAACCTCGAAGTCGTTGGGGTCGTGAGCGGGGGTAATTTTAACTGCGCCCGTTCCAAAATCCTTTTCAACGTATTCGTCTGCAACTACGGGGATAGTTCTATTAGTCAAAGGCAATATGAATTGTTTACCAATGATAGACGCGTATCTTTCGTCCTCTGGGTGAACTGCAACGGCAGTGTCACCAAGCATAGTTTCAGG
>JAZQYG010000098.1:0-2514 GCA_045633305.1 Clostridia bacterium
TAGGTACGCCCGTCGTTGAGTCACCAAGGAAGGTATCGTCGGAAAACTGAGTTAACTCCTCTGAAAAATACTCTTTATTCGGAAAAACTTCGCCGTAAATCTCGGGTATGGTTTTCATAAAGGTGGTTGCAAAAAATGGTGACGAATACGGAGGATAAATAACTCTCAAATTCTTTTTATCCTGTTCGGGAAGTCCGTCGATATTAAGTCCACCTAAAACGTTGTCCGTTATTCCCGTTCCAAGCGCTTCATAAAGGGCGGAAAATCCGTAATGTTCCATTGCAAAAAGCACCCTTATCGTATAATCGGGAGCAGGAATTTCGCCTTTTGCAACAAGTTCACGAATCGCTTTAAGTATAGTAATTGCGCCGACTACGCCCATCGAGTTATCAGATGGGAAGGGTTCGTAAAGGTGAGCAAGTAGCCAAAATTCTTTGTCGCTCTTTCCTTTCAACGTAGCGGTTACGCCGTCTATTTCGCCTACGTAACGTTTTCCGTCCGATTCAACGAGAATTTCTACCGTTGAATTAGCGCAAGCATAGCGGAGCATTTTACCTATTCTAGGAGTTACCATAAATCCGATAAAATCACGGTCTTCGCTTTGAACGTGCCAGTGTCCGCCGTCGTCCGCGCAAGCGTTAGCCCAGTACGTGCAATCGGGATAGTCCTCCGCGCTCGATAAATAATCGCTTACGATACCTAGAGCGCCAAGGTCAAGGTATTTACCAATGTCACCCGGTCTAGTATCTATGAGCACCATTGCTCCCGTACAATCCTCACCTGCCCAAACTTGTTCTTCAGTCACAAGTTTAGTGCGAATTCCACCCTCTGGGGTTGATACGGAGTGTTTAATAAGAGAAATAGGTAATTTCTCAAAATCAGCAATAACTGGGTCGGGAAAAGCAACGCAAGAAGATAGAACCGTGAGTTTGCCTTTGGTTGCAGTCCAAGCAATAGGGAGTCTTTTATCTTGATAGGTAGTAATTCCGTCCGCTTTAAAGGTGTAAAGTTCGGGGTTGAATCCTTCCTTTTTCAAAAGTTCGTAGGTATAATTACTTGCTTTTTTGTAACTATCAAAAGTCTGACCAAATTCAAGTTTAAATAGTTCGTTGGTGTTAAACAATGCAAAATCCATATCAAAGGTGTCGTAAAGTTTTTTAATAACTTCTTTTGCTTGTTCTTTAAACATAAGCGGGTTCTCCTTAAGTCTTATTATAGGGATATTATAGCACACTTTAATATTGATAACATCTCTTTTTTTGATATAAAATCTATCATTTTTGTTTATTTTTTCACAAATTAGCGCCATATAAAAAGAGTTCGGCAAAAACCGAACTCTTTTTATAATTTATTTGTAATTTAAAATTTTTCTTATTTACCCGCTTTCATTTCCGCAATAGAATCGAGTACTGCGTTTGCAAGATACTCAAGTTGAGCGTCGGATAATCCGTAAATAGGAAGATGGGTGTAGCGATTGTAGAAGATATCTTCGCAATTCGGGCAAGATTTTGCAATCTCTTCAGAATCGTATCCCATATCCTTAACTGCTTGGAATCTGTACAAAGGTCCAAAGTGCGCAATTTCGGTTACGCCTTTTTCTTTGAGTTTTTGTTTAAGAACTTGGATGTTTCCGCCTGCTTTTTCGGGAATAAGTTTCAAAAGATAGAGGTGGAACGTAGGTTTAACGTCGTCACTACCTAAATCTTGAGGAATTATTGCGTCGCACTCGCTGAAACGTTTAGTAAGATATTCCGCCGCCTTTCTTCTAATTTCGATTATCTCTGCGTTTCTTGCAATTTGAAGTTCTAAGCCAAGTCCTTGTATTTCGGTGGTAGAACTGTTACCTGCGATAAAAGGTCCGTATTTTCCTTGAATAGCCGTTACGTTGTAGAGCCAGTCTTTGATAGGACAAGAAAAGTCGAGTCCAAAGAATCTTGCTCTCTTCATATCCGTGCCGAATCCTTCAACGGAAGAGGTCAAAATTCCGCCTTCGCCGAAAGAGGTGATATTTTTAACTTCGTGGAAAGAAAATCCTCCGAAGTCACCGATAGTTCCGATTGCTTTGCCTTTGTACATTGCGCCAAATGCGTGAGCAGCGTCTTCAAGAACTAAAATATCGTGTTCTTTTGCAAGTTTCATAATGCCGTCCATATCACAGGGATATCCGCCGATATGTACAGGAACTATCATTTTGGTTTTAGACGTAATTTTTCTTGCTACGTCCGCGGGGTCCATATTAACGTGGTCGTCGATATCTGCAAATACGAGTTTTGCGCCTACTGCAAGAGGATATGCAATAGTTGCAATAAAAGTAATTGCAGGAACGATAACTTCGTCACCGGGCTGTAAGTTTGCATATTTATATGCAATTTCAAAACCAGCAGTTGCGTTTGCTACGAATACGGTTGCAGCGCCTCCTAAAACCTCACTTGCTTTTTCTTCTGCGCCCTCTACGTGAGAACCTAATGAAAGTTTGCCTGGTGCTTTTGATACTTTGGAGAGTTTATTAACTTG
>JAZQYG010000099.1:0-9551 GCA_045633305.1 Clostridia bacterium
GAAAGTGTGTGTGAGACACACCACACTTTCAACGTGCTTCGTATTTGGGAACATATCGAATATTTCAACCGAGGTCAAAGAGTAGCTTTCTTTTAAAATGGAGAGGTCTCTTGCAAGTGTTGCGGGATTACAAGATACGTAAATTATCTTATCCGCTTTTACTTCCATTACGCTATCAAGCACCGCCTTGTCACAACCCTTTCTCGGAGGGTCGAGAACTACGTTTATTTTTTCGTTTTCGTCGATTTCTTTTATGATTTCAGGGAGTAGCAGAGCGCAGTCTCCAGTTTTATTAATAACTTTTTCTTTTACTCCGTTTTGCTCGGCGCAAAAGTCTGCGTCACGCACGGCGTCTGGAATAATTTCCGCGCCGTACACTTTTTTTGCTTTCTTTGCAAGGA
The DNA here is from genome assembly GCA_045633305.1 of Clostridia bacterium. Classification (GTDB taxonomy): domain Bacteria; phylum Bacillota; class Clostridia; order Christensenellales; family RUG350; genus RGIG2224. Next base: position 402 of record JAZQYG010000099.1, read on the forward strand.
GCACGCTCATAAGTCCCGCCCCCGAATAGGCGTCAATCACGACGCTATCTTCTTCAATAAAGGACAAAACTTTACTATAAAGAGCGTCGCGAACTCCGTCGTTAACTTGCGCAAAAGAAAATGGGGAAAGTTCGAATTTTACGCCAAGCGCCTCCCCTTTAAGTTTCTTTTCTCCAGCTAAATGAATATTTTTATCACCCAAAACGACGTTAGTTTTTTTATTATTTACGTTTAAATATATAACGGGTCTATCGAACTTTTGCTCCAAGCGTTGCACAAGTTCGCTAATATGCGGAACAGAAGAGGAAGTTGCGACCAAAGTGAACATATAAGTATCTGCAAAATTCCTCACCGAAATCGCGCGCAAAAGTCCTCGTTCGCTCTCTTCTCTATACACGGGAAGTTTGAACTCGTTTGCCCAACTTGTGAAAATTTGGATTATCTCTCTTGCTTTTGAACCGAGCGGACAATCCTCTACCTTTACGACTCTATGACTTCTCTCACTAAAAAAGCCAAGGATAGCCTCACCGTTTATATCGCCAAAAGGCAAAGTGAGTTTGTTTCTACAATTTTGCTCTTTGAAAGATGGATTAACGGTTATATCGAATCCGTCGAGTTTTGCAATTCTTTTTAAGCAACCTCTAACTTGCTCTTTTTTGATATCGAGCCCCGCGCTATAATTTACGTGTTGGAGGTCGCAACCGCCACACTTAAAAAAGTGCGGACAAAACGGCTCGCGTCGATTTAAAGAGGGCGTTAAAACCTTCAAAACCTTGCCGTACGCTATACCTTTTTTGACGGAAAGAATTTGAACTTCTACCTTTTCGCCTTCCATTGCAAAAGGAATAAAAATTACGGAGCCGTCGACGTGGGCTATACCCTCGCCGAATGCTCCGTAAGATTCTATGGTAAGTATAAGTTTTTGATTCTTTTCCATTTTCTACAGTTTTCGTTTATTCGTTAGACTCTTTGTTCATTATATCGTCTAATGCGCATACGCTTTGATAAAGGTAGTGAATATATCCTCCCTCAAAAGGATAGGTGTTATTTATAATAGGCTCTAACGTCAAATATCCCTCGTAACCAGTTTCTTTGAGCGCTTTGAGTACTTTATTCCAGTCCACACTACGACGAGTATAATATGCATTTTGAGGAGGCAAAAACGGAGGGAAATGCGTATCTTCGTGTCCGTCGTTATTATGAACGTGCGTTCCCTTTATTCGACTGCCTAATTTCTTTATACGCTCTGCGTGGTCGACGTCTACAAGATTTGCGTGTCCAAAGTCCCAAATAGCGCAAACGTTTTTGCTATTTAATTTATCAATAAGTTCGACGTGGTCGTCCGCAATTGAAGAATAAAAGTGGGGATGAATATGAGGGAAAGTCATTAAGTTCTCTATACCAAGTAAAACGCCTTGTTTTTCACACTCTTCTACAATGGGAGTAAACGCAATAATATTTTCTTCCAAAGACTTTTGTCTATCCACTGCAAGTTCTCTCGGCAAGTCTTTGTTGATTACGCTACGAGGGTGAACAGCACAAATTTCCGCACCAAGCATTTTGGTCGCTTGTATCATACGCATAAATGCCTTTTCCATATTCTCGTCCCTTTTTTCTGCTGAAATTAAAAGGTCGTAGTATGGGGCGTGCGTTTGGTTGCACTTTAAGCCGTATTTGTACATAGTTTCTCCCAAATCTTCTATGTACTCTATCCAGTTGTCTTGAATCAATGGTTTTTCGTCTCCAAGGCCCATTGATGCGTATTTAAAGCCAGCCTCGCCTGCCTCTTTAATTAAAAGTTTGAGCAATTTTTCATTATAATTTGTAATTTGAATAGATACTTTTTTGTCCATACTTCACTCCTTAACTTTTTCAACGTAATTATAATCATTATTTTTGTGTACTTTCATTACGAAATCAAACTTATCAACCTCAGTGCACATATAAAAGTCTTGCGTTGGGAAAACGTCATTTTGTGCTGGGTCGAAAAACTTTGCGCCTGAAGTTACTTTTAATTTTTCTATTTCGCTATCCATATCAAGTTGCTTGGACTCTAAAATCGCCTTTATATATCTTGCGCAAAGGGTATCTTCTTCCGTTTCTGCCTTTGCCTCAAGTCCCATACAAACGATAGATACTTCACTTGCTCCACTTTTTCGTATATACTCTGCGGTTGCTCTTGCGTTAACGAGAGAACATACGAGAATTTCATCTGCGCCATTTGCATTTGCTACGCCTTGCGTACCTGCGCTGGTTGTATGTACTACGGTTTTGCCTTTTACGTTAAGTCGCGCTATATCACTGGGCGCATTACCTAAATCAAACCCTGGCAATATTTTGCCGTGCCTTTCCCCTGCTAAAATCCAGTCGGGATTTTGTTTTTTTAATGCGTACGCATCTTCTTCTTTTCCTATAGGATAAATGCGTTTTACTCCGCTATCAAATAAATACGCCTCTAATGAAAATGCTCTAAACACGTCGATTATTACAGTAAGACCTTTTGCTTGTTTTGCCCCGTCTATAAGTTGCAATATTTTAACTTTCATAATTAATCCTTTACTTTTTCCAAACGTATAATTCTACAATCGTTTTCTAAAATACCATCAATTGTAATACCGTTTTTTATTATTTCTCTTCCAGATAAAGTCGTTTCGTTATACCTATACTCTGCGCTTTCGTCCACAACAGGATATAAAATTATATCGGTTAGATAGGTTTTTTGAGTAAATATTTGTAAAATACATTTATCAAAATCGATATCTGCATACTCAATAGCAAAAGCACCGTTATTATCTATGAGCACTCTTGCCGTGCCGTTTATATATATTTGTCTATCTTGTTTGAACTGACTAATTGCCTCTTTCCAAAACTCCTTATATTCCAAAGGTAAACTGTTAATGTCACAAGAAAATCCGATAGGTCCACCCGTCATAAATGCTTTTGCAAAGTTATCGGTAACAGTAGTTATTTGGTCCCACGTAGCGTTATTGCAATAGAGCATACGACCTACTTTTTCCTTTTTGCCCCACTGCAAAAATCCATCACTGTATTTTTGTACGCACCATCTTTCTATAAGAGATGACGGCAAACGCTTAATCGTATCTTTTACAATACGCACGCCTTCTATCGGTCCTTGGTTGTCAGATAACCAAAAACTATCACAAAAAGAGCCTTGATACGTGTCCATCCTATATCCACCGCTTGCGCAATTTGTGATATAAATATTAGGATACTTTTCTTTTAATGCTTGTATAAATAGTTTTTGACCTTGCAAATATCTATAAAAAGCAGAGCCAGTTTTGTCGTAAGGGATAGTATCGTTAAAATCGAATTTTAACCAGTCGATATTATACTTGTCGATTTGGGAAGATATGCTATCTACAATATATTCTCTTGCTTTTTCACTCGTAAAATCTAAAAATCTATCTTCAATAAAATATTCTGGGTGAGTATTTCTTATTTCACTTAACGCGCCACACCTTTCAGGCTCAAACCATAGTCCGAAAAGCATACCGTTTTGGTGAACTTTATTTGCTATTTCTATAAGTCTACCTTTTGGTCCACCCGTAGTATTTTCAACCCAGTCGCCAGCGCAAGCAAACCAGTCCAAACCTTTTCCGAACCAACCTGCATCTATCATAAACGCTTCGATTCCAAGTTCTTTTGCTACGTCTACTTGAACTAAAAGTTCGTCCACGTCGAGCATATCAAAGCAATAAAGCCAAGAATTATATAGTACTGGCATATTCTTGCGAGGATTCATTTGATTGTACACTTCGTGCAATTTATAACAATCAAAATCAATTTTGCTATCCGCTTGATAAAAAATAACTTCGGGCAAAGTTATTACTTCGCCGGCAAATACTTCCATATTAAGACCGTCGCAATTAAATCCCGTTTCTACCACAACCGTTTCACGATTATTATAAATAGGTAATTTCTTTGCGCTTATCTTCCATTGAGCGTTAGGAATTAAATGAAAAACGATGGATTTTTGGCTATACTCGTCAAATAGCGCCATCATAGGAGTAGCGCCGTCGCAAGAGCGTATTCCACGGCTTGCGCAACTAACTTCTGTTACGAGATTTTGCCACTCTCCTTTGCTTTCGTGCTCCCAACCGTTGAATTGTGTGTAGGCTTGATATCTATTTCCTTTGAGCCTAAATCTACTTGCAATACAATTCAAAAATAAAGATTTATCCGTCAAATTCTTAAAAGTATCACGACGAATAACGACTCCGTTATCTTTTTCTATAAACTGGGCTTTGAGTTCAATAACGCCATTGCTATAAACGTATTCTTTTGTTCCGTTTTTTTCTTCAAGAACGTAATCTACGTCGCCGTCAACAACGCCAAAACTACCAGTAGCAAAGAAAAGTCCAGACACTGCAAGAATTTTTTGTGCGCTAATAAAATTTTCTAATTTCATAATTTTACCTCCTCTTAAATGCTTTTAAAATGCGAATAAAAAGGTCGACACAAAAGAACCTAATACCGTTAGCCACTCTTTTTTAGTTATTTTTTCTCTAAAAATAAATGCCGATACAATAGCGGAAAGTACGATTACCCCACCTGAAACCAAAGGAAATTGTACGGAGGCGGGAACTTTTACCGCTGCTTTTAAATGCAAAAAGTTGCCAGTGTAAGTAGCAAAACCAAGCGCTATCATTGCAATTAAGGGTTTAAAGTTAAACGTGCTTTTGATTTCTTTGATTTTTTCTTTTGCTCCGCCTTTTAAAAGTTGAAAAGCCAAAACTAATACGCTAAACAACAAAATCAAAGCGCAAGAAATCACCGTAAAACTTATTTCGTCTACCGCTCCATCACCTATTTGGTGCGCTTTTGCTATTACTCCAGTCATACCGTTTATGAAGAAAATTGCAATACACAAACTAAAAAACAACCATTTTACCTTTTTTGAATTGCCGTTTTGCGTTTGGTCTAACGATTGACTTGGTCCCCAAATCGCTTGTAGTACGATAAATACGGTCAAGAATATACACCCGAATACTTTTCCTAAAGAAACTTCTTCTCCCAAAAATACGATTCCATAAAAGAAAGGTACGAGCATACCACCCAGCATCATAAACATACTATAGACGGCAAGCGAACCAAGAGATAATACTTTTATCCCTATCAAATAATACGGAATCATTATGATTGCAAAGGCTATTGCCCAAATTAACGAAAAGACCGAAAATTTTACGTTAAATGCGCCTACTACTAAATACAATAGAGCCCCTATTGCGCTCGTTAATACAAGCATAACAAGAGAGGAGGTCGTCGTTTGTTTTGTGCTTGATTCAAACACTTTTGTAAAAGCAAATTGTGCGCTAAAACAGCACACCGCAAGAATAATTATAAAATATTCCATTCCTACTCCTTACAAAAATGCCGCGCCGATTATTCCTGCTTTATTGCCGAGCGTTGCGCATTTTACTATCGTGCGAGCAACTTTGACTCCTCCGTAAATAAATGAATCGACGTATTTTTGAACGGGCTCGGTGATAAGTTCACCCTCTGCCGATATTCCTCCGCCTATAAGTATAATCTCGGGACGGAAAACGTTAGCAAAGTTCACAAGTCCCGAACCTAATCTTTCGCAAAACTCTACAAAAAGTTTTTGCGCCGTTTCGTCCTTTCTCTTTAATCCCTCGAAGAGAGTTCTTCCGTCTACTTTCCCACTTTCTGCCTTTATTTGAGCAAGGGCGCTCGTGGGATTTTCCTGAATTGCTTTCTCCGTTTTTCTAATTAAAGCGCTTGCCGATACTTCGGTTTCAAAGCAACCTACCCTTCCGCAAGAACACAAAGTATTACCGCCCACGTAAACGTGACCGCCTTCTCCGCCCATACCGCGTCCGCCCGCAAAAGGTTTGCCTTCCGAAACGATTCCCGTGCCAACACCCGTTCCAAGTGTTACAAGAACGAGGTCTCTTGCCCCTTTACCCGCGCCAAACAAACACTCACCGTACGCTGCGGTATCCGCGTCGTTAGCAACTTTTACAGGAATAGAAAGCCTCTCTTCAAGTAGAGCCTTGAGAGGAAAACCTTCCTTAAAAAGATTGCAAGAATATTTAACCTCGCCCGTCAAAACGTCTACAATCCCCGGTACGCCTACGCCTACCGATTTGATTTGGCTAAAATCAACGTTGCCTTCTTTTGCAACCTCTTTTACCAAATCTGCAATATCTTTTGCAAACTGTACTTGGCCACGAGATAGTTCGGTTGTTATTCTTTTTTCTGCGAGAATCACGCCGTCACAGTTAACGAGCCCACACTTGACGCTCATACCGCCGATATCTATACCTACGTAATACATTAAATTCTATCCTTTATTTCCTTTTGAACTTTCTCAACGAAAGCATCAACGCTCATAGAAGTCGTTTCGTCAGTTGCTCTATCACGAACTGATACTACGCCGTTTTCAATTTCGTTTGCGCCGATAATTACCATATAAGGTACTCTATCTACTTGACGAGCCTCTCTAATTTTGTAACCTATCTTTTCGTTTCTATCGTCAAGTTCTACTCTAACTTTTGCCTCTTTGAGTTTTGCATAAACGCTTTCAGCAAATTCAGTAGGTTGACCAGGGAGAGTAAGAACCTTTACTTGAGTAGGAGCAAGCCATACGGGGAATTTACCCATAAAGTGTTCGGTAAGTATACCTATGAAACGCTCGATTGAGCCAAAGCATACTCTGTGAATCATAATAGGTCTTTGTTTTGCGCCCGTTTCGTCGGTGTATTCAAGGTTGAAATTAAGTGGCATTTGGAAGTCAAGTTGGATAGTTCCGCACTGCCAAGTTCTTCCGATTGAGTCTTCTAAATGGAAGTCGATTTTAGGTCCGTAGAACGCGCCGTCTCCCTCGTTGATAACGTACGGAAGATTGAGTTTTTCAAGAGCGGATTTGAGTCCCTCGGTTGCTGCCTCCCAGTCCTCGTCGCTACCCATACTGTTTTCGGGTCTGGTTGAAAGTTCTACGCTATACTTAAAGCCAAACTTATTGTAAACTTCGTTTATGAGTCCAACTACGCCCACGATTTCATCCGTGATTTGTTCCCTTCTCATAAAGATATGAGCGTCGTCTTGAGTAAAGCAACGAACACGGAAAAGTCCGTGAAGAGCGCCTTTGAGTTCGTGTCTATGAACGATACCAAGTTCGCCCATACGGATAGGAAGTTCACGATAACTGTGCAAGCTGTTGCGATATACCATAACGCCACCCGGACAGTTCATAGGTTTAACACAAAACGTTTCCTCGTCAATGGTCGTTGAATACATATTATCTTTGTAGTGGTCCCAGTGACCGCTCGTTTCCCAAAGTTTACGATTCATAATTAGAGGAGTTGCTACCTCTACGTAATTTTCTCTCGTGTGAATATCTCTCCAGTAGTCGATAAGAGCAGTTTTTAAGGTCATACCTTTAGGAAGGAAGAAAGGAAATCCGGGGGCTTCGTCTGCAAGCATAAATAATCCCATTTCCTTGCCTATTTTACGATGGTCGCGTCTTTCTGCCTCCTCCATAAGTTTCATATAAGCGTCAAGTTCTTCTTGGGAGCGGAAAGCAACACCGTTTATACGAGTGAGCATCTTATTATTCTTGTCGTTTTTCCAGTACGCGCCCGATTGACGAGTGATTTTGAAGGCTTTGAGCGCTTTGGTGTAGCAAAGGTGAGGTCCTACGCACATATCAACGTATTCCCCTTGTTGGAAGAAAGAAATTTCTTCTCCTTCGTCTATATCGGAGATATGCTCAACTTTGTATTTAGCCTCTCTCTCTTCCATAAACTTGATAGCCTCGTTTCTTTCCAAAATAAAAGGTTTAACGGGAAGATTTTCTTTGACTATCTTCTTCATCTCCGCTTCGATTTTTTGCAAATCTTCGTCCGTGAGTTTAGTATCTCCGAGGTCTACGTCATAATAAAAACCTTTTTCCGTTGCAGGTCCGTAACCAAAATCTGCGTGAGGGAAAAGTCTTTTAACCGCTTGGGCAAGAATATGCGCTGCGGTGTGTCTAATAACCTCGAGTTCTTGCTCTGCCTGAGCCTCTTGAACGGTGCCGTCCTTGTAAATAATTTTCATAATAACTCCTTCGTGGAAACAAAAAACCCTCGACGGAAAAATCCGTCAAGGGTGCTATGCACGGTTCCACCTTGATTTTTTACTCTTTACACTTTAACGCAGATATACGACTACGCCTACTCCGTTCAACGTAGCAACTCCGAAACGGTTTTTCACAATCTCTTCGTGAGAACTCACACCAACCGTTCTCTCTCTGAAAGTCCAAGAAAGTTACTTTTTTCATCATCATTTTTTATATTGTAACTTTTTTAATTACCTTTGTCAAGTTTATATAGCAAAAAGAGAGCAATTGCTCTCTTTTCTTTTTGTCAAATTTTTATTTATTTTCGCCACTATACGCAATAGGGTCTACGCTAACTCCGTCAAGCAAGGTTTCAAAGTGCAAGTGAGTGCCAAGTTCAACTTCGTTGAGCGCGCTATTTCCCGCCGTACCAAGCACGCTACCTTTTTGTACGCTTGCGCCCTTTTCAACGTTTACCGAGCCGAGTGCGCCGTATTTAGTTACAAGTCCGTTTCCGTGATTGATAGTTACCACGTATCCGTTCAAAGAATCGTTAGTAACACTCTCAACTTCGCCACCGTATACCGATTTCACCTCTGCTCCTTCACTACACGCGTAGTCTATACCGGTATGCGTTTGCCATCTCTTGAGTGTTGAGCAATACACGAGCGTAGAGTCGGAATATTCACAAATAACGCTTGCGCCATCTACTGGCAAACCAAAAACTATAGGTTCTGTCGATACGTCCTCGTCGGGAGAGGGAGTTACTACTTCACTATCGTCAGGTTTCACTACTTCATTGTCGTCAGGCGTAGGAATCACTACGTCCTGGTCGGGATTAGGCGTAACTACGTCCGAATTTTGGTTGCCGTCGTTTGTCGGCGCTTCAATCTTGATTTCTGGTTGATTAGCGTCGATTACCGTAAGAGTAATCATAGTACCGACTGCCGCAACGCAAACGAAAAGAAGTACGTAATACATATTTTTCTTAAAAAACGTTCCTACTTTGTTCAAAAAACTGTTCTTTTTCATTTTGACCTCCAAATTTTAGTTTGATTATTAACCGC
>JAZQYG010000100.1:0-8707 GCA_045633305.1 Clostridia bacterium
TTGCGCTACGCGGTAGCGTGTGGAAGTTCTGCTTGCGAAAAAGAGGGAAGCAATCCTCCCGACGAAAAAAGGATAGAAGAACTTTTCTCCTTAATCAAATAGTAAAGCCTGTATAGTAAAATCAACAAAGTTTATAAAAACAAAGAAAAAGGGCGGTCGGATAACACCAACCGTCCTTTTTCGTATGATAAGGGGGAAAATTATGAGCAATTTAGTGGTAAAGAGCGGTCTTGCTCTTTACGTTTGGAATTATAACACCACAAAAAAAGATTGTCAAAAAAATTTACAAAAATTTGCAAAAAATTTTCAACAGTGTTAAATATTTACAAAAAACATAAATATATGTCTAAAAAAATGTTAAATATTAACATTTGTTAAAATTGATGTTAAAAAATGTTAATATTTCTCACAAAAGTGAACAATTTTAACATCCTTATTTTTTTATAATTTCTAAAAATTCGTACATATTACGATTATGATAAAAAAAGTTTGTTTAATCGTTATAGTTTTGCTCGTTTTATCCTCTTTCTTTGTAACGGCAAGTCATGCGGAAGAAAATTATCCTATATCGGTCAAGATAAAGCAAGGAGAAAAAATCGTTTTTTGTCAAACCTTTTATCTCAATCCCGAATTTATCCAAAGCGCAAAAGGTAAGGAAGAGCAAACCGCAAGTTTTTTGAGACAAGGTTTTGCCGATAGCCAACTTTGTGATTACTTGTTTTTTGATTTAGGCTCAATTATTGAAGAACTTTTTGACTCAATCGATTCCGTTTTACCTTCCGATTGCATAAATTTTTATCCAAAAAGAGAGGTAAAATTCACCTATCACCCCGAGCGTAGCGGACGCAAAGTAAAGAGAGAGGATTTTTACGACAAAGTGTTTTCCTCTTTTTGTTCGGGAGAAATCGTTTGGGAGGTTGCCTACAAAAAAAGCGAGAATTTATATAGTTTGAATCAACTCGAGGACTCAACAAAACTGCTTGCGAGTTTTTCTACCTATTACGGCAATTCAAAAGAGGGGAGAAAACATAACGTGCGCCTTGCTTCCTCTTTTTTGTCGGGAAAGGTTATACAAAAAGGGCAGATTCTTTCCTTTAACGATATAGTGGGCGCGCGTACCGCGGAGCGTGGATTCAAAGAGGCAAAGGTGATTTCGGAGGGAAATTACGTGGACGGAGTAGGGGGAGGCGTTTGTCAGGTTGCGACCACTCTTTATAACGCCTCTCTCCGCGCGGGACTCACTCCTACCGTTTGCACGCGCCACACTTTAGCCCCCTCTTACGTTCCTCTTTCTTTTGACGCGATGGTGAGTAGTTGGAGTGATTTAAAAATTAAAAACACGACGGGTGGCGCGATATACCTTGCTCTTTTTGCTGATGGAGAAAACTTAACCGCAAAAATTTACGGTAAAAAAGATGACGGATTAACTTATAAATTCGTGAGTGAAACGGTTGACGTCATTAAGCACGAGGAATTTTCCGAAGAGAGGGCTAGCGAATTTCGTGACGGATACAAAAGTCGTGGCTATAAACTCGTGTACGAAAACGGCAATTTAAAAGAAAAAATCCTCATAAGAGAGGATTTTTACAAGCCGTATAAAATAAATTCAATCGGATAAAGAACTATTTCTTTTCGAGTATGATAGTTACTGGTCCGTCGTTCATTTGGTCTATTTGCATATCCGCGCCAAAAACTCCGTATTTGACGGGAACGCCTTCGCCTTTTATTTCTTCTCCGCATTTTCTATATAACGCGTCCGCTCTTTCGGGCTTTTCCGCAAGGGAGAAACTCGGACGATTGCCGTGAGTTGCGTCGGCAAGAAGGGTGAACTGGGAAACGAGCAAAATTTCACCCTTGACGTCTTTGATAGAAAGATTCATTTTGCCGTTTTCGTCCTCGAAAATGCGCATATTCGCAATCTTTTTTGCAAAGAAAGTGGTGAGAGCCTCGTCGTCGTTTGATTCAACGCCGAAATAAACGGTCAAGCCTTTTTTTATTTCGCTTATAACTTTGCCGTCTACCGAAAGACGGGAATATTTTACTCTTTGAATTACTGCTTTCATGATTTTAGTTTAGCATAAAATTTTTTACCCGTCATCTTTTTTTGCATAAAAACGAGGATAATTCCCATTATTTCGTGGGTTTTAAGATTGACTTTAAATTATTAAAAGAGTAAAATTTATATATAACCTAATTTCGGAGGGAAATAAAATGAAATTTACCGCAGCAGGCGATATTCTTATTCAAAAAAGAATAACGGAAGGATACAAAGGGTTTGAAGAACTCGGAGATTTTATTAAGCGTGGCGACGCTAAATTCTTTAATTTAGAGACCACTTTAAATTACGAAGGCGAGTGTTTTGCATCACAATTTAGTGGTGGTACGTACGTTAGAACTAATCCCGAAGTGCTTTCAGACCTTGAGAATTTCGGATTCAATATGACCTCTGCTAACCAAAATCATATAATGGACTTTTCGTACGAAGGACTTTTGCGCACAAAAGAAGAACTCGACGCAAGTAATTTCGTCCACGCTGGTATAGGTTGCAACTTAGATGAGGCGTCCGCTCCTAGATATCTTGAAACTCCTAACGGAAGAGTCGCTTTAATTTCTGTTAACACCTCTTTCAACCCCGCTATGATGGCAGGTAGACAATCAAGAAGAGTTGCAGGTAGACCCGGTATAAACGGAGTTAGACACTCTGAAACTTTGGTAGTTACTCCAGAACAACTCAAAGTTATTCAAGAAATCGGCGCTCAATCACATATTAACGCGCCTAAAGATATTATTCGCAAGGAAGGATACGAACATCCTCTTCCCGAAGGCTTTGCAGAACTTGGAGAAATGAAATTCAAGGTAGGAGATGAGCCTCACGTTGAAATGACTTGTAACCAAGAAGACCTCAAAAGAGTAATAGCGTCTATCGAAGAGGCAAAATTCCAAGCGGACTACGTAATGATATCTATTCACAATCACCAAATCGTAGGCGAAAGCAAGGAAACCGTACCTACTTTTATAAAAGAATTTGCGCACGCAGTAATCGACGCTGGCGCAAACGCAGTTATAGGACACGGACCTCACCTACTTAGAGCAATCGAAATTTACAAAGATAGCCCGATATTCTATTCTCTCGGCGACTTCGTTCTTCAACTTTATAACGTAGAACTTGCGCCTGAAGAGTTTTATAACAAATTCGGAGTATCTTCCGATTTGTCTGCATATGAACTTTTGAAAAAGCGTTCACACAATTTCACCGTTGGACTTATGGAGCAAAAAGTTATGCTTGAAACCATTATTCCTTACTGGGAAACCGAGAACGGAAAGATAACAAAACTTGAACTTTTGCCCGTTGATATCCAAACTGACGGAATTCAGGGATTAAGAGGTCTTCCAAGAGTTGCAAAAGACACCTCTTTTATCGACCGTTTGGCTAAACTTTCCGCGCCTTACGGACTCAAAATGAAACTCGATAAAGACGGAATCGTAAAATGTAGTTGGTAAAATTAAGCCGTGTCTACCAAGACACGGCTTTTTCTTAGCAAAGCAGGAGGAAATATGAAAATTGCAATTATCACGGGCGCCTCTTCCGGAATAGGAAGAGAATTTGCCCTTCAACTTTATAAAAGGGGAGAAGTCGATTACTTTTGGCTTATCGCAAGGCGAGAGTCAAGACTAAACGCTCTCAAAGAAGAACTCGGGGGAAAGGCTCAAGTTATTTCTTGTGATTTGACTCAAAAAGAAGGCGTTGACAAAATCAAAACTCTTCTCGAAGAGCAAAAGCCCGAGGTCGAGTATCTTATAAATGGGTCGGGATTTGGTAAATTCGGTTATTTCGACGAGATAAAAGAAGAAGAGGTATCAAGTATGATTGACCTCAACGTAAAAGCCTTAGTTTTAATAACGCACGCAGTTATTCCTTATATGAAAAGGGGAGGTAAAATTATTCAAATCGCATCATCTTCGGCGTTTACCCCTCTTCCCGCCTTTAACGTTTACGCGTCGAGCAAAGCCTTCGTTTTGCATTACACCAAGGCTCTTAAATACGAAATAAAGCCATACGGTATCACGGCAACTGCATTTTGTCCGTGTTGGGTAAATACCGAGTTTGTGTCCGTTGCTGAAAAAGAAGAAGGCGCTCGCCCCAAAAAGATTTACCCACTTTTAGAGGTTAGAAAGGTGGTCAAAAAGGCAATCAAAGATGCAAAGAGGGGCAAAACTTTATCCGTTACGAACTGGTTTGCGAAATTTCAACATTTATCGTACAAACTCTTGCCCGACTGTATTTTGTCGAAAATTTGGGTTGGTATGCTAAACGATAAAAGAAAATAACAATCCACGGTTTAAAAATATTGACGAAAAATAAAAAAAATTAAATTTAAATAGGTTTTTTTGAAAAAATAATTTGATTTAGCACGTTAAAGTATGTTATTATATTAATATGAAATTAAGTGCAATGCACTGAAAAGGAGGAGAAAAACAATATGTCTAAGTTTGCAAAATTTCTAGGCTATGACCCAGAAGCAAAACAAACTAACCTCAGAACGGAAATCATTGCTGGTATAGTTACCTTCCTTGCAATGTGTTACATTTTGGTGGTTAACCCTAACCAGATACTTTGGGGCGGAACATTCGTACCTAATCCCGATTTTGGTGTTATAGAAGGCGCGGCAGAATTTGTTCCTAACTATACTCCCACTACGCATCCGTTATGGTCATCCATCTTTATGGCAACGGCGTTCGGCGCAATTATCGGAACACTCCTTATGGCTTTCCTTGCTAGAATGCCTTTGGCTCAAGCGTCCGGTATGGGTCTTAACTCACTTGTTGGCTCTATAATCGGTGGTGGCGTAGGTTTTGTTTCTTACACCTATAACTTCACTATCGGACAAGCCTTCATGATGGTTCTTATCTCTGGTATTATCTTCTTGCTTTTGTCTACCATTAGCATCAAAGGTAAAACTTTCCGTGAACTCATCTTTGACGGTATGCCTAAGTCTGTTAGAAGTGCAATTTCCGTAGGTATCGGACTCTTTATTGCCTTTATCGGTTTCCAAAACGCTAAAATTATCGTAGACAATCAGTACACTCTCGTTGACCTCGTTCCTTTCTCTGGATATGGAATCAACGTAGCAAGCGCAGCAGTTTGCATTATCGGTCTTATTTTAATTACCGTTCTTGACCAACTCAAAATTAAAGGTTCGGTAGTTATCGGTATTCTTGGCGCAGCGATAATCGGTATACCTCTCGGTATAACTGACCTTTCAGTACTTTCTGGTAACGTTCCCGGTATTTCTTGGAAATTCTGGGAGAACTTCGGAAACTTCTTTGGTGGCGGAGAAAACAGCGTATTCGGCTCTTTTGCTTCCGTATTTACCACTGGTTTCCCCGTAGGTTCACTCTTTACCATCATAATGCTTATCATCACTATGTGTATGATAGATATGTTCGACACCATGGGCACTATCGTTGGTTGCTGTGGTGGTAACAGAATTCTTTCTGACGAAAATAACAAACCTCACAACTACGACAAAATTATGATTTCCGACGCAGTTGCAACTTGCGCAGGCGCAATGCTCGGAACGAGCACCGTTACTACTTTCGTAGAATCTGGCGCAGGCGTATCTGCAGGTGGTCGTACTGGTCTTACCGCTTTTGTAACGGCTTGTATGTTCTTTATCGCTATGTTTGCTCTTCCCTTATTTGCGGCTATACCTTCTGCAGCAGCAGCATCCGCACTTATTTACGTTGGCGTTCTTATGATGAAGAACAACGTTAAGAGCATTGACTTCTCTGATGCTATCAACGCAACGAGCGCTTTCCTTACCGTAGCAGTTATGGTTCTTTCTTACTCCATAACCAAAGGTATCGGTATCGGACTTGTTGTATATACGATTCTTTCTGCAATCACTTACCTCGTAGAAATAATCATATACGCATTTAAGAAGAACAAAGTTGAAAACTTAGAAAAACCCGTATGGAGAGTACACGTAGTTACCATTATCGTAACCGTTCTCTTCCTCGTATACTTCTTAGTTCCTACCGTACTTTAAAAACTTAAAGTAACTTTCAAAAACCGCCGTGTTCGCACGGCGGTTTTTTTTATCGTTAAATTTTGGACAGGTTAAAATCACTAAAATTTTTAAAAATATTTCTTTTTTTAAAAAATTTTTGAAATTTAATATTAAATATAATAAATTATTTATATTTATTCCCTATTTTATTTGAAAAACTTGACAAGGTATGTTATAATCAATTGCGTATGAAAAATATATCCTATAAGGATATCTTTTTGTTCCAAATTAGAAAAAATACCAAAACAGTAAAGTTTTGGCAAAAGGAGTAATATATGAAGACTAAAATTACCATTATCGGTGCAGGTGCGGTTGGTGCTACTACCGCTTACTCTCTTCTCCTTGGTACGAGCGCGTCCGAGATTCTTCTCATTGACGTAAACGCTCCCAAGGCGTCAGGCGAAGCCCTTGACATGAAACAGGCTACGCCATACCTTCGCAATTGCGATATTTATTCCGGCGACTACAAAGACGCAGTTGGTTCAGATATCGTAGTAATCACTTCTGGCGCTCCCCGTAAACCCGGTCAGACCAGACTTGAACTTGCTCAAATCAACGTTAATATTGCAAAATCTATTGCAGACGAAATCGTAAAATACGCTCCCGACGCTCTTTACGTTATCGTTGCAAATCCCGTAGACATTATTACTTACGCGTTTTTGAAGTACACTGGACTTCCCAAGCACAGAGTTATAGGTTCGGGTACTATGCTCGACACCATAAGACTTCGTACTCGTCTTGCGGAAATCTATCACGTTAACCAAAAGCAAATTCACGCTAACGTTCTTGGTGAACACGGCGACAGTTCCTTTGCCGTTTGGTCAAGCGCAACCGTTGCTGGTATTCCTCTTGACGTTTACGCAAAGTGCTTACCTGAAAACGCTAACAAACCTCTTCCCTATACCCACGAGGAACTTGAAGAGTACGTAAAAAAATCGGGTGGCAGAATTATCGAAAGAAAGGGTAATACCACTTACGGTATAGCAACCTCGGTTATGAACATGGTCAAATCTTTCTCGGGCGCAGAGTCCACCGTTTTGACCGTATCAACCCTTCTTGAAGGTGAGTACGGATTAAACGACGTATGTCTTTCTACTCTCGCGCTACTTGGTAGCAACGGTATAGAATCTACTATCGTACAACCTTTAAACGACGACGAACTTGCAAGGATGCACGCATCTGCTGCAAAACTCAAAGAAATTATCGCTGGAATCAAATTTTAATCGGAGTATAAAATGGAATATCGTATAGAAAAAGACACGATGGGGGAAATGAAAGTCCCCGCAGATAAGTACTGGGCGGCTCAAACTCAAAGAAGTTTCCAAAACTTCCAAATCGGCGGAGAAATAATGCCTAGAGAAATTACGGTTGCTTTCGGCGTACTCAAAAAGGCCGCTGCAATTGCGAACTTTAACCTTGGCAAACTTCCCCAAGAAAAACTCGAAGTTATCAAAAAGGCTTGCGACGAAGTTATGGAAGGCAAACTTTACGACAACTTCCCCTTGGTAGTTTGGCAGACGGGTAGTGGAACGCAATCGAATATGAACGCAAACGAAGTTATCGCTAACCGCGGTAACGAACTTGCAGGAGCAAAACTCCTTCACCCTAACGACGACATAAACAAGAGTCAGTCCAGTAACGACACCTTCCCCACGGCTATGCATATAGCGGCGGTTGTTACAATCGAGGACAAACTCTTCCCCGCTATGGACAAACTTATCGAGACTCTTATTCGTCTTGAAAAAGAGAACGAAGGTATCGTAAAGAGCGGAAGAACGCACCTTCAAGACGCAGTACCCGTAGGATTTTCTCAAGAAATCAGCGGTTGGCGTAATATGATTGAAAAATCAAAAGAGCAAATCACCCTTGCTCTTCCCGGACTCAAAGAACTTGCGCTTGGCGGTACTGCGGTTGGAACGGGACTTAACGCTCCAAAAGGTTTTGCCGAAGAAGTTGCAAAACAAGTATCTATAATTACGGGCAAGACTTTCGTGACTGCTGGAAACAAATTCCACGCTTTAACCTCAAAAGACGAACTCGTATTTGCTCACGGCGCTCTTAAGGGTCTCGCTGCTAACCTTATGAAGATAGCAAACGACGTAAGATGGCTCGCGTCTGGTCCTCGTGACGGACTTGGAGAAATCTTTATCCCCGAAAACGAACCCGGTAGTTCGATAATGCCCGGTAAAGTTAACCCCACGCAATGCGAATCTATGACTATGGTCGCAGTTCAGGTAATTTCTAACGACGTAGCAGTTGGGTTCGGCGCATCGCAAGGTAACTTTGAGCTTAACGTATTTATGCCCGTTATTATTTATAATTTCTTGCAGTCCGTTAGACTCCTTGCGGACGGAATCACTTCCTTTGAGAAAAATTGTGTAACGGGAATTAAAGCAAACAGAGAAAAAATGGCGCATAACTTGCACAATTCTCTTATGCTTGTAACTGCTCTCAATCCATATATCGGATACGAGAACGCAGCAAAGACGGCAAAAAAAGCATACAAAGATAACATATCTTTGAAAGAAGCGTGTGTGGAACTCGGATTCTTAACTGCGGAAAAGTTTGATGAAGTTTTCCATCCAGAAGAAATGATTTAGTCGGAGGCGAAAAAGATGAAATTCAGTTACTATCCC
>JAZQYG010000101.1:0-2328 GCA_045633305.1 Clostridia bacterium
ATCGAACCAATTTGCTAATACTCTCTACGGTTACGTAGACAATAGCTTCATAAGCACTAAGCTCGTTGCAAATACTACGGGTGGTACAGGATATTGTAGAATGCAATTCTGTTCTAGGTCGTATTTTGGTAAAATTAGAAATACGATCATAGACTCCAATCTTACTTATAATGGAAGCGCAACTATGGCAACGCTTTGTAACCAGAATAGTACTATATGGGAAAACGTTGCAGGAGTAGGCGTTTACGGTCACCCAATTACGACAAGAGGAATAAACTTTACAGCATGTGCTGAAAATAGGCTCGTTAACCTGTGTATTTATACAAGAGGTATGGATAATCTCTTCTCAATGGCGGGTAAACGTATAACTACGGTTGCGGTTGACGAAACCTCGACGCTTCAGCCTAAGAGTAAGTACTACGGTACTCCTCTTACCGCTCCTCAGTTCCTTGGTAAGTTCAAGGTAGACTCTACCAACAAGACTATCACGATGGACGTAGACGGAACGGAGAAGGTAATCTACACCGCTGAGTAACTAAGTCTGATCTTACGATCAGCAACCTTGCAAGATATTGCAAGAGAAACGATAATAAAACGCTCTATGACTAAGGGCGTGTATCATAGGGATTTTTGATCCAAAATAAAAGCATAGCCCACTACATTCGCTTTTGCGAAACGTAGTGGGCTTTTCTTATCCCAAAAAAGATTAAACAAAACAGTTATATTTTTAGCCGTGTGGCTAAAAGTTATATGCAAGCATCTTGCGTGATATTTTGACTTGCGGTCAAAGTTATATTATATTTGCCATAACTTACCCTATGGGTAAATATAACTTTGCGTAGCAAAATATAACTGCGAAAGCAATATCACTTGCCGATAGGCAAATATAGTTGTGTGTCAGTAATAAAGATTATTACTGACGCACTACGCCATAGAGCGTTTTTTGATCCTTATTATAGCTTTTTTGATTTAATTAGATCCTATCGTTCATTACGCTCACGACAGAATCTAAAAACGAAATAGTCATTCTGGACGTTATATACTTTTTGTCGCACAAAAAGTAACAAAAAAGCCCAAGGGGTTGCGTTTCCCCTTGGTAACCCCAAAACGCTTTAAGCGGATAGTACGATATAAATGATCATTCTAATTACATACCATATAGTCATTCTGGAAGGAGCAAAGCGACTGATAGAATCTATTTAGCTAAAGCGAGGTTTTCTTAGACTCTATCGGTCGTGGCACTCCCTCCAGAGTGACTTAGTGGGTGATTTTTCGGCAGATTTTAGGTATTTATGAAAATCAGCTGAAAAAATGACCCCTGAATCGTTCCAAAAGTGCCAAATGGCATATTTATATGGCGACAAAGTGCCAAAATGGCATATAAATTTATAATCTAAAGTGCCAAAATGGCATATTTTGCTTGCGCTTTTTTGTTTTACGTGTTAAAATAATCTCAAGGTGGTTATATGAAACTGAAAGAACTGAGATTATCAAAAGCTTTTACACAAAAGCAATGCGCTGATTTTATAGGCGTGCCTCTAAGGACGTATATAAGATACGAGAACGATCCTTTGCGTGAGGGAACGGTTAAGTATCGTTATATGATTGACAAGCTTACGGGGCTAAATAGTGATGGTGAGGGGATATTAAATCTTGAGTATATTTGTGAAAGGTGTCACGACGTTTTTCAATCGTATGAGGTTGAATATTGTTATTTGTTTGGCTCGTATGCTAAAGGTAAGGCGAGAGCGGATAGTGACGTTGATTTATTCGTGGTGACTGATACTAAAGGACTTAGATTCTTTGGAATGGTTGAAGAGCTCAGACAAGCGCTCGGCAAGAGTGTGGACGTATTAGGACAAGAGCAATTAGACGGTAATGCTGACTTAGCGAGAGAAATATTGAGAGACGGAGTTAAAATTTATGGATAATATTAAAAACGATATATATTACGTCAATAAAATAATTAGCGATCTCGCGTTTATACAAAAATGCACCGAAAACGTTACGAGAAAAGAATTTGACCAAAATGAAATTTTGCAGGACTCGGTTATGTTCAGACTCGTACAAATTGCGGAAAATTCTTTTAAGATAAGTGAGTCTTTTAAAAGCCGTCATTTAGCGGTTACCTGGACTGCGGTAAGAGGATTGAGAAACCGTATCGTGCACGACTACGGCAAGGTTGATTTGTCCGTAATTTTCGACACCGTAAAAAACGACGTTCCAGAATTACTTGATTACCTTCAAAACAATTTGTAATTAAAATAATATTTCAAAGTGATTTTAGACTCTATCGTTCGCTTGCGAACGACAAGGTTCTGCGTAGCA
>JAZQYG010000102.1:0-1780 GCA_045633305.1 Clostridia bacterium
AAACTTTGCAAAAGTTTTTGATATCAAATTCCTTGATAAAGACGGCACTCAAAAGAATCCTTACCAAACCAGTTGGGGTGTATCCACAAGACTTATCGGCGCGGTAATTATGGCTCACGGTGACGAGAGAGGCTTAGTTCTACCTCCTAAAGTTGCGCCCACTCAAGTTATTATCGTTCCTATTGCATCACACAAACCCGGCGTTGTTGAATCGGCAGAGGCACTCAAAAATGAACTTCTTGCAAAAGGCATAAGAGCAAAAGTTGATAACCGCGACCAAAGCGCAGGTTGGAAATTTAACGAGTGGGAAATGAAAGGCGTACCTCTTAGACTTGAACTCGGTCCTAGAGATATTGAAAACGGCGTAGTTACCGCTGTTTCTCGTCTTTCGACCGAAAAAGTTACCGTTTCAAGAGAGGGTATTGCAGATACCGTTATTGCTAAACTTGATTCTATCCATACGGATATGCTTGAGCGCGCTCGTTCTTTCCGTGACGAACATACCAAAATCGTCAAAAACTTCGACGAACTCACCGATGCAATCGAAAACAAAAACTTTGCTCTTGGAGACTGGTGTGAAGACCCCGAGTGTGAAAAACTCGTAAAAGAAAAGTTATCTGCAACTACTAGAGTTATGCCCCTAGACGGTCACACGGTAAACGGCGGAGTATGTTGTATTTGCGGAAAGAAGGCAAAAACTTCGGTTTACTTTGCTAAATCGTATTAATTAAGTTAATCCGTTCCAAACGGGGGGTTTGGTAACGGGTAAATAAAAAATTGAATAATATAAGATACTATAACGCTCGTTGGGAGAGCGAAAGCACTAAAGGAGGGAAATATGTGTGGTATAGTAGGTATCAGTAGCGTAAAAAGCGACGCCGTAGGTTTTCTTATGGAGGGGCTTAAGCGCCTAGAATATAGAGGGTACGATTCGGTTGGAATTGCAGTCAGCGCAAACGATAAAATCGAGACGTACAAACAAAAAGGAAGAGTTTCCGCTCTTTTGGAAAAGGTAAAAGAGGTTAACTCAAACTGTGGTATAGGTCATACCCGTTGGGCTACGCACGGCAAACCTTCTAACGAGAATTCGCATCCGCACGTTTCGGGTAGATTTGCTCTCGTGCATAACGGAATTATCGAAAATTATCTTGATTTAAAGGCAGAACTTATTAACGGTGGGTTTGCGTTTTCTTCTGAAACGGATACCGAAGTCGTTGTCCATCTTATGGCAAAAAATTACGACGGCAATCTCGCAAACACGCTCGTAAAAACTACTCAAATGCTCACGGGTTCGTACGCGCTTGCCGTAACTTGTTCGGACTATCCCGGTGTTATTGCGGTTTGCAAAAAAGATAACCCCCTAATTCTTGGAAAAGCTGCGGATGGAAACTATCTAGCAAGCGACGCTCCCGCTCTTGCAGGAAACGTAGATGAAATTTACGTTATGAAAGACGGGGATATGGCTCTTATATTTCCCGACAGAATAGAGTTTTTTGATAAAGACCTCAAAAACGTAGACAAAAAGTTTGAAAAAGCAGAACTCAAATCGTGCGACCTCGAACTTGGCAAACACGAAAGTTTTATGATGAAGGAAATTAACGAAATTCCTTTTGCAATAAGTGAAACTTTTGAAAACCTCAAACAAAACGGCATATCGCCTACCGCTCTTAAAAAACTTAAAAAAGCATCTAAAATAACGGTTATTGCTTGTGGTACTGCATATCACGCGGGACTTATCGGCAAGACCGTTATCGAGAAGTTAACAAGACGTGAAGTTGCG
>JAZQYG010000103.1:0-5313 GCA_045633305.1 Clostridia bacterium
AATTACTGGTAAACTCAAAAAGAGAAAAGACGAGAGTATATCGTTTAATTTTAACAACATAAAAAGAAACGTTTCCGTAATAGCAAGCGTAAGAGTTGCAAGCGTACTTTCTCCTTGGCTTTATGGAGTTGAACTAGGTGAAAAATATCTTGTTCCGATAAACGCTGATTACGGCGCGTTGAGTTTTTGCGAGGGCGTGCTTGATACTCTAATCGAAAAAGGACAAGTTGCTACTCAATACGTTGACGTAAAAGGTTTTGCAACTCTAGAAGCACCTTCTAATCCTACTGGGTCTACTTTTGCCGTTGAAAGTTTGACTTCTCCTTGTGGAAGAGTATACGGTAGAGTGGGAAGGTCCTTTGTCGCAAGTTCAAACCTTTTCAAAAATAGAGAGGGTAACTGCGATATGAATATTATTGAAAGCGGAGTGAAATATTTTAAACAATGATTACGGCAGGACAAATTAGCACGATTTTATCACCGATTGTGGGAGTAATAGTTCTTGTGCTTTCGGTTTTAAAAATTCTAGAGATTAATAAAGTTCAACAAGAACTTAATTCAGCGATAGTTTTGGTTCCTCTTTATAAAAAGCGTTTGGTATTATTCGTGGGAATTATTTTACTCTTTTTTATTGTTGCGCTTTCGGTGTTCATTATAATAACTCAAGGCTACGTTGTTGCTATGCTCGGCTTAATGTTGACCGCTTGTTCGCTTATATGTTTGTTTTATACAATGTTCAAAGCAAATTTTGCGGTTTTAGATTCAGGCGTACTACTCCCGTATAAATTCGTAGAGTGGTCAGAACTATACGACTATATTCTCGACGAAAAGAAAAACAGCGTAATGTTCACGGGCAATTCGCACGGAAGATATACGCTGTCGTCAACTTCTATTATGATGACTTTTAATAACGTTGATAGAAAAAAACTTGAGCAGATTTTATCTAAAAATAAAATCAAACACAAAGTTGGTAAAATTTAATTAATCTAATTCATCAAGCGTCTTTGAGTATGCTGGTAAAAAGTTTTTGATGAAATAATTAACTTCGGGAAGGGGATTCGATTCTAGAATCTCCTTCGTTGATTTAAGAGCCTTTTTGAATTCGTTATTACCGCATTTAACCTCTTCGACGCATTTTATGTGGGCTGCGAGTTTATCCGCGGCTTTTACAAGAGCAAGTTCTTTTTCGGTCGGGTGCATAAAGGAAGAATAAGAATCTTTGAGTTCTTTTGGGAGCATTTCAAGAAGTTTTTGATTAGCAATTTCTTCGATTTGTTTGTATGCGTCTCGAATTTCAGGATTGTAGTATTTGATAGGAGTAGGTAAGTCACCCGTGATTACTTCACTCGTTTCGTGATATAACCCAAGTAGACCTATTCTTTCAGCGTTATACGTGCCGTCAAAGTAAGTATTTGATATAACTGCGAGCGCGTGGGCAATCATACCAACTTCCGCGCTGTGTTCCATAATGTTTTCACGAACGGTAGAACGCATCAAATTCCAGCGTTCAATATATTTCATACGTCCAAGATATGCAAAAAAATTGTACATAATAGCCTCCGTAGTTAATTGTATCACAACAAAAGAAAAATTACAACACTCATTTTCGACAGTTGGAAAAAATTTTTGTTTAAAATCGTTGACAGTGAAATATTTTCGTGATAATATAAAATTATTACAGGGGTGCTGACACCAGTCGGCTGAGATTATACCCGTTGAACCTGACAAGGTAATGCTTGAAGGGGAGTGGAATCTTTTTTTGTTGGTACCTGCTGTAATTATAGCAGGTTATTTTTTTGCAAAAAAATATAAAAACATTTTTTGGAGGCTTATTATGGAAGAGATTCTACAGTACGTATCGTTTGGAGTTATAGCACTATGCGCTATAGGTTTATTATTGTTTTTAACTTTAGGAAAAGAAAAAAGAAATTCTAGAGAACTCGTATTTGCTGCAAGTTGTATCGCTCTTGCCTTTGTTCTATCTTTCGTTAAGGTAAAAGTAGGAGCGGAAGGAGGCTCTGTCACGCTTGCAAGTTTTGTGCCCCTTATAATTTATTCTTACGTTTTTGGCGTTAGAAAAGGTTTACTGGTAGGTTGCATTTACGGACTTTTGCAAATTGTTGAAGGTGGCGTGTGGTTTGTAGACGTAGTACAACTTCTTTGCGACTATATTCTTGCTTTTGCATCAGTTGGGCTTTCTGCCGTATTCAAAGGTATAGCAAAAGGCAAAAACTGGGGGATTTACGCAGGAGTTGTGTGTGTTGTGTTCGTACGTTTTTTGATGCATACCATAGCAGGCATGTATTTCTATCCTGAACTTGCATTTAGCGAGGCTCTTATCACGTCTGTTCTATATAACGGCGCTTATATGCTCCCTGAACTTGGTATAACTCTTGCTGTTATGGCTTTGCTTGTTCAAAGTGGAAAATTCGGCTATTTTACTAGGTTTATTGAAAGTAGAGAGAACACGAAATAAGTAGTATTTGGGCGCATTTTGGTCCTTTGTGCAATATTGTAGGTTAGGTGTTTTAATATTTGTGCACTTTGCAGTTGCTAAAAGTATACGAAAAAGTGTACAATATTATTGTAGTAAAAAACCTATATGGAGGAAATTATGGCAGGCTTATCATTTAGACACGTAGAAAAAATTTATCCCGGCAACGTTAAAGCCGTTTACGATTTTAACCTTGAGATTGAGGATAAAGAATTTATAGTTCTCGTTGGACCTTCCGGTTGTGGTAAATCCACTACTTTGCGTATGGTTGCGGGACTTGAAGAAATTTCAGCTGGTGAACTTTACATTGACAATCGTCTCGTTAACGACGTATTACCTAAGGATAGAGATATCGCGATGGTTTTCCAAGATTACGCGCTTTATCCCCACATGACCGTATATGATAACATGGCGTTTGGTCTCAAACTTCGTAAAACTCCCAAAGCAGAGATTGATAGAAGAATACAAGAAGCAGCAGAGATACTTGGTATCGGCGCGTTGCTTACCCGTAAACCTAAGGCTCTTTCCGGTGGTCAAAGACAGCGTGTAGCGCTTGGTCGTGCTATCGTTCGTGAACCTAAAGTATTCTTGCTTGACGAACCTCTCTCAAACCTTGACGCAAAACTTCGTGCGCAAATGCGTACCGAGATTACCAAACTTCACCACAAACTTGCTACTACCTTTATCTACGTTACTCACGACCAGGTAGAAGCAATGACCATGGGTACTCGTATCGTAGTTATGAAGGACGGATTCATCCAACAAGTTGATACTCCTCAAAACTTGTACGATTATCCCGCTAACCAATTCGTAGCAGGATTTATCGGTACTCCTCAAATGAACTTCTTCCCTGCAAAACTTGAAAAAGCAGGTAGAGGAGTTGCAGTTACCTTTGGTTCACATCAAATCAAACTTTCTAAACCTATGCAAGACCGCTTAATCGGTGAAGATTATATCGGTAAAGACGTTATCCTTGGTGTACGTCCTGACGATATTCACGACGAGCAGATTTTTATTGAATCTTCTCCCGACACCATTATCGAAGGTTACGTAGACGTTGTTGAAAAACTTGGTAGTGAAAACCTCCTTTATCTTAACATTGATGGTAAAGAAGGATATACGATTGCACGTGTTGACCCCAGATCTAACGTTCAAATCGATACCACCGTTAAGTTTGCAATTGACGTTAAACATATCCACATCTTTGATGCTGAAACCCAACAAACCATGCTTGCTATGGATGATGGCGCAGAAAAGAAATAATTAATAACTTAAATTAAGCGGTTCGCAATTAGTTGCGAACCGCTTTTTTATTTTGTAATAAACTTTACGTTAGAACTTATAAATATTGTAGGGTAGTTATTAAACAAAAAAGGGTAGTCTTGCGACTACCCTTTTTGTGCTTATTTATCTTAATTAAGCGTTTTCTTCAACTGCAACAGCAACCGCTACGGTCATACCAACCATGGGGTTGTTACCTAAAATAAAAAGGGCACTCTAACGAGTACCCTTTCTGCGCTTATTAAGCACTAATTAAGCGTTTTCTTCAACAGCAACTGCAACTGCAACAGTCATACCAACCATGGGGTTGTTACCAGCGCCGATGAGTCCCATCATTTCTACGTGAGCGGGAACTGAAGAGCTACCTGCAAATTGAGCGTCACTATGCATACGACCCATAGTGTCGGTCATGCCGTAAGATGCGGGACCTGCTGCCATGTTGTCGGGGTGAAGAGTACGTCCAGTACCACCACCAGATGCAACAGAGAAGTATTTTTTACCGTTTTCGATAGCCCACTTTTTGTAAGTTCCAGCAACGGGATGTTGGAAACGAGTGGGGTTAGTGGAGTTACCAGTAATAGAAACGTCTACGCTTTCGTGTCTCATTACTGCAACACCTTCGTTAACGTCGTCACATCCGTAGCAACGAACTTTTGCTCTTTCGCCATCGGAGTAAGCGGTTTTGTTAACGATATTAAGTTTACCAGTGTAGTAGTCGTATTTGGTTTGAACGTAAGTGAAACCATTGATACGGCTAATGATATATGCAGCGTCTTTTCCAAGACCGTTAAGGATTACTTGGAGGGGTTCTTTACGAACTTTGTTAGCGGTACGTGCAATACCGATTGCGCCTTCTGCTGCTGCAAAAGATTCGTGACCTGCGAGGAAAGCGAAACACTTGGTTTCTTCTCTAAGGAGCATTGCTGCAAGATTTCCGTGTCCAAGACCTACGTTTCTTTGGTCTGCAACAGAGCCGGGGATACAAAATGCTTGAAGACCGATACCGATTGCTTCTGCAGCGTCTGCTGCTTTTTTGCAACCTTTCTTAATTGCGATTGCGCAACCAACGGTATATGCCCAAACTGCATTTTCAAACGCGATAGGTTGAATACCACGAACTATTTCGTCTACGTTGATACCTTTTGCAAGACAAATTTCACGAGCGTCTGCAAGGTCTTTGATGCCGTAATTTTTGAGTTCGGCATTGATTTTGTCAATTCTTCTTTCAAATCCTTCAAATCTGATGTTTTCCATGATAATGCCTCCTCTTATTCTTTACGTGGATCAATGTATTTAGCTGCAGTAGCAAATCTACCATAGCTTCCGGTAGCCTTTTTGAGAGCTTCATCAGCAGACATACCTTTTTTGATCATATCCATCATTTTGCCCATGTGGATAAATTCATAACCAATAACTTCGCCACCTTCGTCAAGGCCGATACGAGTAACGTATCCTTCAGCCATTTCAAGGTATCTAACGCCCTTAGCCTCGGTGCTATACATAGTACCAACTTGTGAACGTAAACCTTTGCCAAGGTC
>JAZQYG010000104.1:0-2384 GCA_045633305.1 Clostridia bacterium
GCCTTTTTGTAAGATTTGTTAACAAAAAGTTTTGCAGTCTTGCTTTTAAATTTTTTGTCGTTGTCTAAAATATTATCTTTGATTTTATAATACGTTAGCAAAGTATTAATATCTGCAACTGCAAGAGTAACTTCGTCTACACAAATCATATCACGTTTTCTGAGTGGATGTAATATGCAACGTTGGGGTTTATACTCTACTTTTTTATCAAGAAGATTGTGGACTAAGACGTTCAATATTGTTGCGTCGTAGTTTGTGGTAAAACGCATCAAAGTATTGCTTTGTTTGCCTATGGCTTTGCATAGTCCGCAATAAAAAGCGCGAAAAGCGTAAAAATCCTTGATAAACATATTTGGTTTGTCAGGTATTACGTATCCAAACATTTTATCCTCTCGGTACGAATCCTATTTTTCTATAAACTTTGGAAAGAGTTTTTCTTGCAAGATAGGATGCTTTTTCCGCTCCATCTTTAGTTATAGAAGTAAGATAATCTTTATTTTTGAGTAAATCATTGTATTTTTCACGTATAGGACGCAATTTTTCAACGACTGCCTCACCTACTCTAAGTTTAAAATCACCATATCCTACTCCGTCAAATTCTGCCACACATTTATCAATAGGATTATCCGTCATAGCTGAATAAATTGTGAGTAGATTAGTAATTCCGGGTTTATCAGGAGAACATATTATGTGATTATCGCTATCAGTAACTGCCCTTTTGAATTTACGCATGATAGCGTCAGGCTCGTCAATAACTGAAACGGTAGCGTTTTCATTTGGGTCGGATTTACTCATTTTTGCCGTAGGTTCTTGTAAACTAAACACTTTTGCTCCACTTGCAGGAATATAAGGCTCGGGAACAACGAAAGTTTCGCCGTATCTACCGTTAAAACGAATTGCTATGTCGCGCGCAAGTTCAACGTGTTGTTTTTGGTCTATTCCAACGGGAACGAGTCCTGTGTTATACAAAAGTATATCTGCAGCCATAAGTACGGGATAATCCATAAGTCCCATATTAATATTGTCTTCGTTCTTGCGACTCTTGTCTTTAAATTGAGTCATCCTCGATAATTCGCCTATTTGAGCGTTGCAGTTAAGTACCCAAGTAAGTTCTGCGTGTTCGTGAACGTGGGATTGATAAAACATAATGCTCTTATTAGGGTCAATGCCACAAGCAAGATATTGAGCCATAAAAGATATTGAACGATTACGTAGTTCTGCAGGAACTTGTCTAACCGTAATAGCATGCATATCTACGACGCAAAAAATACAATTGTGCTCGTCTTGAAGTTTGAGCCAGTTGCCTATTGCGCCGATATAATTTCCGATTGTTAACGAACCACTAGGTTGTATACCACTGAAAATAATTTTTTTGTCGTCCATAAGTCCTCCTAGATTTTAATAACCTTATCACAACTTGAAATAACCGAGGTGTGATGCGTTACTAAAACGACGGTATAATCGCTATTTTTTAAGTTGTTAATGATTTGTTGTTCAGTCTTTTCGTCAAGAGAAGCCGTAGCCTCGTCAAGAAGAAGAATTTTTTTATTCATAACTAACGCTCTTGCGATAGATAAACGTTGAACTTGTCCTTCTGAAAGCCCTGTACCTTTTTCTCCGATACGCTCGTCAAGTCCATTTGGAAGAGAATTAATTACCTCATCTAAACAACAAATCTCGAGAGCCTTTTTAATGGCTTTTTCTTCAATATTATTGTTAAAAAAGCAAATATTTTCTCGTATTGAGCCTGACAAAATCATATTTCCTTGCGGAACGTATGAAAATAGCGAACGAGAATCCATTACGCCGTTTTTACCTTTGACGAGTATTGAACCTTCTTGAGGAATCAAAAGACCTATTATTAATTTTAATAAAGTTGATTTACCTGCTCCAGAGTAACCGGATATTCCAACAAACTCCCCTTTTTTGATTGTCGTTGAAAGATTGTTAATAATCGGAGTGTTGTCATAAGTGAAATTAAGATTATTAATTTCAATCGATTCAAATTCTGAGTAGTCGTCGTAGTCGTTAAAAGCAGTTTTTTCATCGGGAAGAGTGCAAAATTCTTTGAGCCTTTCGCCAGATGCAATCATTTTATAATAACTGTTAATTATTCCCGACAAGGAACGAAAAGGCGACTGGAATTGTAATACTAGTTGTAGCATAGCAGTCAAATTACCTACGAGAATTGCTCCGCTTGCAACGCGATACGTTCCCCAAATAAGAGTAAAATAATACAATAGCGATACTGATAAAAACATCAAAACGTTAGCAAAAATACTGAAAACGTTGATTTTCATCTTTATTGTATACCCTTTTTGTTGAATTTTTGAATAATAATCAAAAATCGGTGATTCGTTTTTAAACGCTCTTATAACGGTCAT
>JAZQYG010000105.1:0-7745 GCA_045633305.1 Clostridia bacterium
TCATCGTCAACGGTCTTGTTAACTACTGGACTGGGATGAAAGGTATGCAATTTGAAGAAATGTGGGCTAACTGGATTGGTTCCAAAATGGCTATTTCCTGTACTAACGGACCGGCTGCTCTTCACATCGCTCTTACTGCTCTTGGCGTAGGCGCAGGCGACGAAGTTATCGTTACTTCCTACTCATTTATCGCATCTTCTTTCGCAGCTGTACAAGCAGGCGCTATTCCTGTATTCGCTGACGTTAACGAAGATCACACTATCGATCCTGACAGTATCGAAGACAAAATTACTGAAAGAACCAAAGCTATTATCGTAGTACACCTTTATGGTATCGTTTGCGATATGGGCAAAATCATGGAAATCGCTAAAAAGCACAACTTGTTCGTAGTAGAAGACTGCGCACAATGTTTCGGTGGCGAATACAATGGTAAGAAAGCAGGTACCATCGGTGACGTTGGTTGTTTCTCTTTCTGTCAAAGCAAACACTTCACTACTGGTGGTGAAGGTGGTATGGTAGTTACCAACAACGAAGACGTAGGTTGGGAATGTCGTTCAATCCGTGACCATGGTTACGACGTTAAAAAACGTATGAACATGCTTGCTCTTGAAGAAAAACTTCCTTACATCCACAGACGTGTAGGTTACAACTTCCGTATGACCGAAATGCAATCTGTAATGGGTATCAACGAACTTAAGAGATTCGATAACTGGAACCTTGCTAGAAGATTCAAATACGCTAAAATGTACGACGAAGCTTTTGAAGGTATGAAAGGTATCAAGGCTCTTCCCACCAACACCAAAGAGCGTAAAAACTCCTACTGGTGGTATCCTATCAGAGTTGACCTCGACGCGCTCGACTGTGATGCTCCCGCACTTATCAAAGAACTTGGCGCTATGAAGATTCCTTGCTACGGAATTCAATGGCCTGAAGCATATCTTGAACTTGCTTACCAAGAACTTAACGGTTTCGGTGACGCTCAGTTCCCCTTCAAATCTAAAGAATACACCAACGGCAACGTAAGTTACAAAGGAATCGAGTGCCCCGTTGCACACAAACTTCGTTATGAAACCGTATGTTTGTTCTTGCACCCCACTTGGGAAGAAGTACACATCAACAAGTGTATTGAAGGATTGAAGGCAGTTATCGCTAAACACCTTAAATAATCGGAGGCTATATGAGAAAAGTTAAATGGGGCGTAATCGGCTGTGGCGGTATCGCTGACAGACGTACTTTGCCCGGTATGATGAAAGCAAATAACGTTGAACTCGTTGCAGTAATGGACGTATCGAAAGAAGCGGCTGAAAGATGCAAAGAAAAGTACGGCGCAAAATATGCTTTTACCACTATTGAAGAACTTCTCGCGCTCGAAGAAATTGAAGCAGTTTATATTGCTACTCCCGTAATTTGCCACAAAGAACAGGCTTTTGCGGCTGCTGATGCAGGTAAACATATCCTTCTTGAAAAACCTCTTGCTTTAACTAGCAAAGAGTCACAAGTAATCGTTGATTACTGCAAGGAAAAAGGAGTTAAACTTGGCGTAGGTCTTATGATGAGATTTTCTTCTTACCACAAGGCTATGCACGATATCATCACTTCTGGTGAAATCGGAGATATCGTAGCAATGCGCGCGCAGTTTACTTGTTGGTATCCCGAAATGGAGAACTGTTGGAGACAAAAATGGGCGACCTCGGGCGGTGGAGCACTTACCGATATGGGCGTTCACTGTATCGACCTTCTCCAGTATATCACCGGTTTATCCGCTACCGAAGTTACCGCGTTCACTGGTAACCAAATATTCAAGTACGAAGTTGAGGATTCTGCATCCGTTATTATGCGTATGAGCAACGGTTGTTGCGCTTACGTTGATACGGCTTTCAATATTCCTGACGACGCAGCAGTATGTAAACTTGAATTCTACGGTACGGCAGGAAGTATATTTGCTGAAGGCACCGTATCGCAAGCAGAGGTTGGAACGGCTAAACTCGTTAAAACCGACCCCAACGCTGCATACGACGCTAGCCAACAAAGAAAGGGAGACGTATCTTCTTATATCGAAGTTACTCCCGGCGATATGTACACCAAGGAAGTTGAGGCTTTTGGTAACGCTATTATCGAAGACTCTAAACCTCCTATCACTGGTGAAGATGCAGTATTCGACCAACGTATTATCGAGGCTGCATACGAATCTAATAACACTAAGCGCGTAGTTTCGCTTTAATAAAACTACTCGGAGATTTTATTGAAAGCACAGGTTTACAAAAAGACCAGTCAACAGTCAATAAAAGAGGGGAATTCTCGGCTGATATTCAATACTTTGGTTGATTATCAGCCGATTTCCCGTGCCGGAATCAAAAAAATTACTAAACTTTCCGCGACCACGGTTTCCGTTCTCGTTGAAGAGTTAATAGCAAACGGCCTCGTTGAAGAACGTGGCTTAACCGACACTACCGAGGTCGGTCGTAAGGGCATTTTGCTTGCAGTACGCAATCAAGGTGCTTATTTTTTAGGCGTGGCAATATCACGCTCGCACGTTAAGTGTGATTTATACGATTTGTCTTTTAAACTAGTCAAAAGCGTTAGACCAAAATTCCACTCAAGTGAAGAAATGTGTACACTGCTTACTGATTTTGTTAAAGAGGCAAACAAGGAAACGGAAGGTAGACTCTACGGCATATCAATCGGCGTTCCCGCTATGGTTGACGACGAAGAGCAAAGGATAATTTCCTCTACCGTCCTTGATATATTCCCTCCCGAAGATATGATTGAGAGGGTGAAAAAGATTGTTCCTGATTCTTGCGTTTTTATGTATAACAACTCCGGTTTTATTGCTTATTCAGCAAAAGAATCACACAAAGACGTATCCACACTTTTTTCCGTTGATATCGGAGAGGGTGTAGGCGCAGGACTCGTTATAGACGGTGAACTTTTCACTGGTAGTAACGGTTTTGCAGGAGAATTTGGACACATTAGCGTTGATTATAACGGCAAACCTTGTAGATGCGGTGGCAGGGGATGCTTAGAGGGGCTAGTTAACGTCCCGAATATCATAGAACAAATAGAAAAAGTTACGGGCAAAAGTGAGTTGACTGTTGATGGCGTAGTTAATTTGCTTGATTCTGGTAATAAAGCATCTATAACCGTACTTGACGAGGTTGCAAAAATACTTGCGTACGGCTTGAACGGTATCATTAATTTATTTGACCCCGAACTTATAGTCATAAGCGGTGATATCAAGTTTTTTGGTGACCATTTACTCGTGCCACTCAAAGCCCAACTTGCAAAAATGAATTTATTCAGTCACGATTTGACGATAGAAATGTCAAGTGTAGAAGGTAGCGCAGTAACACTTGGTGGCGCTTATTATTCTTTTAAAAATTATTTTGGAAAATACGAAAATTAAGGAGCGTTTATGAAAAAAGGTATAGCAATTGCAGGAAATTTAATTGTAGACAAAAACAAAACTATTGATACCTATCCCGAAAAAGGTATGCTTGTTAAAATCCGTAGCGTTATTTCTAACGTAGGCGGTTGCGTTCCCAACACCATTATCGATATTGCAAAAATTGATAATAGCGTTCCTTTGTACGCTCTTGGTAAGGTGGGTCGTGACGGTGAGGGTGATTTTATCATCAAGGTTTTAAATGAAAACGGAGTAAACACGGACGGCGTGCTAAAATCCGACCTTCCTACTAGTTTTACCGACGTTATGAACGTAAAAGACACGGGAGAGAGAACCTTTTTTCAGTGCCCGGGTGCAAATTCGGAGTTTTCGATAGACGACGTTGACCTTGATAAACTCGATTGTGATATTTTCCACGCAGGATACATACTTCTTCTTGAAAAATTCGACGAAGAGGACGAGGTTTACGGCACTAAGATGGCAAGACTTTTGAAAACTCTTCAAGATAGAGGAATCAAAACTTCAATCGACGTAGTTAGTGAAGAAGGAGAAAGATTTTCCAAACTCGTTCCTCCCGCGCTTAAATATTGTGACGTTGTAGTTATTAACGAGATTGAAGGCGGTCGCGCAGTTGGAGTTAGCCCAAGAGATGAAAACGGACTCGTAGTAGAGGATAATATCCGCGAAATTCTTTCAAGATTTTTCAAACTTGGAGTAAAAGATTTGGCTGTTATTCACTGCCCTGAAGGCGGATTTGCAATGAACGCAAAGGGTGAATACGTAAAAGTTAATAGTAACGATATCCCCAAAGGTTATAAAAAAGGTAGCGTCGGTGCGGGCGACGCGTTCTGCGCGGGCGTACTCTATGCGTATTACAAGGGTATGTCAATGAGAGAGGCGGTTGAACTTGGAAATTTATCCGCAACTGCAAATCTTTCTGAAATCGACTCTATAAGCGGATTGCGTTCACTTGACGAACTTTATGAACTCGGCAAACTTTATCCCGAAAGAAAAACTCTTCAATTCTAATAATTATCCTCGTTTTATTTGATTTAGTAATTGAAAAATAGTATAATTAAATTATTGAAATTTACGGAGGCGTTATGTATACAGTATTAGTTATCAGTTGTCACCCCGACGACATGGAAATTGCATGCGCAGGCACTCTTTTAAAGTGCAAAGAGCGTGGTGATAGAGTAGTAGTTTGTCATCTTTGTAACGGTGACCTCGGTCACGAAATTATTCCTCCCGCTGAACTTGCGGAAATTAGAGCAGGCGAGGCAAAGCGTAGCGGAGAACTTGGTGGATTCGAAGTTATTTGCGGTGGATTTGGAGACCTTGATATTTATCACGACAACGAAGAATCAAGAATAAGAGTTGCAAATATTATAAAGGACGTAGACCCCGATTTTATCATTACTCACTCGCCTAACGACTATATGCCCGACCACGTAGCGGTATCGCACCTTGTATTTGGAGCAAGTTTTGCATCCACTCTTCCTAGATACGGCAATCCCGAAAAGAGAGCAAAACTCACCCCAATATATTATATGGATAACCTTGGTGGTAATGGTTTTGAGCCTACTGAATACGTAGACGTAACCGATTACATAGACAAAAAACTTGAAATGCTCGAGTGTCACGAATCCCAAATAGTTTGGATGAGAGACCACGACCACATTGATTTCCCCGATATGGTACGTTCTTGCTCAAGAGTGAGAGGTATTCAATGTGGAGTAGAGTATGCAGAAGGCTTTACGCAGTGCAGAGTTTATCTCAGAGGCACTACTAAAAGATATTTACCCTAATAAATTATAAGGAGAAGGAAAATGGATTTTAATTCAACTGTAAAAGGTTCAGCACTTGAAGGTTTCTATCCTAAGGGATGGGACTTCGAAAAAATTGACAAATGTATCGACGCACCCGAAAAGATTTGTGAGCCCCAAAAATTCTGGAACAAAGACTTCACTCCTATTATGTGTGATTCTCTTTCGGACTTTGAAACTTATATGGGACACGAAATCGCTAACGAAATAAAAAAAGCAAAAGAAAGAAAGGAAAAGATTGCTTTTATCCTCCCCGTAGGACCTATGGGTATGTACAGATGGGTAGTTTACTTCCTTAAAGAGTGGAACGTAAAATGTGACCACGTTTACACCTTTAATATGGACGAGTGGGCAGACGGAGAAGGTAACACCTTGGATTCATCTAACCCCGGCTCTTTCCAATACACCATGGAGCAAGCGCTCTTCAATCCTCTTGGAGAACTTACCGTTCCCAAGGACCAAAGAAACTTCGCTACCAAAACTAATCTTCCTACTTACGAG
The DNA here is from genome assembly GCA_045633305.1 of Clostridia bacterium. GTDB lineage: Bacteria > Bacillota > Clostridia > Christensenellales > RUG350 > RGIG2224. The sequence goes on from JAZQYG010000105.1 coordinate 5,731, forward strand.
GCAAAAATCACTGCTTTAAAGAAAGAAGGTGCTAAACTCGTTCTCGTATACGGAATCGGAAGAATGTGTCATATCGCTTTCTGGGAGCCTAACTTCGGTGAAGATTACGCAACTGACGAAGAGTGGATGAATCAACCTTGCAGAATCGGAGCAAAAATCCATCCTCTTACCGTTGAACAAAATGCAGTAACCTCCTTCAAATCGAGAACTACTCTCGTTCCTTGTCGCGCAAACACGATAGGACCTAAACTTCTCTTTAGCGCAGATTACGCTATCGGTGGAGCAGACGGAATTTTCGGACGTGGTATGCAATGGCAAGGTATGAGCCTTTGGATGACGCTCCGTCACGGACCTTCACGTCATATCACCAGTTCTTTTATTCCTACTATCCCTGGAAAACTCTTCTTCCACAAAGAACTCGCTGGTCCGCTCGTTGCTGAGTGTAACTAATTAGATTAATTCAAACGCCGTAGTTTTACGGCGTTTTTTTGTGTAAAAAAGATATAAAAGTTGTTATTTTTTATCCATTATTAAATTTTGAGAAATAACCTCTTGAATTTTATACGAATTCAAATTAAAATAAAGCAGAGGTGTTATTATGAAAAAGACGTTATCAGCAATAATTACATTAATACTCATCATCACTGCTTTTTGCTCGGTGGCTTGTTCGAATTGTGAGCACGTTTTTGAAGAAAACGTAACTGACGATTACTTGTATTCCGAGGCTAATTGCACGTCTCCCGCGATTTATTATAAAAGTTGTAGACTTTGCGGAGAAAAGAGCAAGGAAACCTTTACAGACGGTGACATAGAGCATACCTATTATCAAGGTCAGTGTGTAGTTTGTGAAAAGGTAAAACCATTATATGAAAAGTTTGCCGTAAGTGACTATGAATATCATATCAAACTCGGCGAATATCCTCAAAGCAGAGTTACAAACGAAACATTGCTGTTAAATTTAGAGTCGTATAGAGGCGAACTTCCTACAAAAACTGATAAAAAAGACTGGACACCTATGCCTTTTTACGTCGAGAAACAACTCGTTGATAACGCTATGTGGTACAAAGACGTTTATTTTGAATATAAACGTTATAGAGCGGTATATTTTGTTGAGTATAAGCCTTATGATACACGCAAAAGCATCACAATTAATCCAAAGGATATAGGTTCAACTTGGCAAGACAATAACGGCTATTATATAAATACGGTTTACTGGTTTAAATGGGAGCCTATTGAGTGGAGAATTTTAATAGAAGATGAATTCAATATGACTCTTCTTGTAAATTTAGGTATAGACTCAAGAGAATATTTTTATGATTCGGATTTGATTCGTGAAATAGACGGAAAAACGGTTTATCCAAATAACTACGTTTACTCTAATATTCGTGAGTGGTTAAATGAAGAATTTATAAATACCGCTTTCAGTGACGCTGAAAGAGCGATTATAATGGAAAGCGAAGTTGATAACAGCGCAAAAAGTGCAAATCTTTACACGAATCCCACTTCCTTTGCAGGTGGCGTAAATGATTACGCTTCTGAAAAAGTTTACGACAAGATTTATATGATAAGCGTAAGTGAGGCATCTAATCCAGAATATGGATTTAGCACAAAATCTGGTCCAGATTTAGCACGTAGAGTAAAAGCCACTGATTACGCAGAGTGTATGGGTATAACTTCATCAAAGGGAAATGATACTTTTGCAAAAGAAACATATCTTTGGACACGTTCACCCTACCAAACTTTTTTGTTTGGGATGAGAAGGTTTGGTCCGGACGGTGAAATTAACGTCAATTCAAGCGTATGGCACACTGACGTTGCCCCTGGATTTATGATGAATATTCAACTATAATAATTAATTATAAAAGTCCGCAACCAGCGGACTTTTTGTTTTTTGTAAATCACTTGTTTTTTTAGATAAATAAGGTTATAATTATAGTATGGAAAATAAAATCGTTTTATTAGACAGTTACAGCCTTTTGTATAGGGCGTATTACGCTATACGTACTCCTATGAAC
>JAZQYG010000106.1:0-27824 GCA_045633305.1 Clostridia bacterium
TTGAACTATTTTTGCAGTCTAATTTAATAACGAAAGAAGATATTGCGCACTCGTATAATTTATCGGGGACAATACGCAGACTTTTGATAGCATCAATTAATACGGCAAAACAAAATTAACGCTCCCCAAATCTCATCACTCCGACCATAATTATTCACTATTCATTATTCATTATTCATTTCCCCTCATCTCCCCTTTTATCTCTATTTTGCTAACTCTCACACTGTGAGAGTGGGGTTTCATCAAAGAGAGAGGGTTTTGCTCTCATTAGGTATTCTTTTTGCATGCGCTCTTTTATACTAGACGAGTAATAACAAAAAGGAGAACTTTATGGTTAGAATATTCGTAGATTCAGGCAGTAGCATAAAACAAGACGAAAAAGAGAGTCTCGGCGTAGAAATTCTTCCTCTTCGTATACTTATAGACAACAAGGAATACCTTGACGGCATTGACCTTGATTTTGAAAATTTTTACGATTTGCTTATAAATAAAAATCAATTTCCAAAAACTTCCCTTCCCCCACTTGACGAGGCAGAGCAAAAAGTAAAAGAGTACACCTCAAATGGTGACGAGGTAATAATTATCACGATATCCTCAGGTATATCTGGAACGCACGACGTTATTAAGTCCTTATTTGCATCTAACGACAAAGTCCACGTCGTGGACTCAAAAGGAGCAGTTGGTAGCATACGTATACTTGCAATCGAGGCTCAAAAGTACAAAGATAAAAGCGCAAAATTTATCGTAGATAAACTCAACGCTCTTATTCCTCGTATAAAGATTATCGCAGTCCCCGAAACGCTTGAATACCTACATAAAGGCGGTAGACTAAGTAAAGCCAGTTATATGATAGGTAGCATACTCAAAATTAAGCCCCTTATAGGATTCAAAGAGGGCAAAGTACACGTTGAGGAAAAAGCAATCGGCCTCGTGAAAGCAAAACAGCGTTTACTATCCTCTCTCGATAGATTTAACTGCGACGTAAACTATCCTATCGTACCCTCGTATACCTATTCTACGGAAAACCTTGACGAATTAGTCAATAAAGCGGACCAAAAATATCGCGCGGTTATGACTAGTTACGACAACCTTGACCCGGCAATCGCTTGTCACTGGGGACCAAACGCCTTTGGCTTTATATTCGTTATGAAATAAAAAGTGGAGCATTTCGCTCCACTTTTTTAATATAAACCTGAAATGGCACAACTTAACGCACAAGTTGAAAGTACTGCAAGTACAACGCTTATTATTACTGAAATTAAAGCACCTTTACCCACAGAACTTGCAGTATATGGCTTTTCATCTTTCCAAACCAAATAAAGTATCAAACCTATAAGCGGAATTAAAAAACCGAGCAAAAACCAACCGCATCCACCGTAATCTGATACACCTCTATTCGTTTCATAATAATACTTGCGCTCGTCTCTATGACGACGCTCGTCCTCTCTCGTGTATGGATTATACGTTTTTGGAGGATTTTTGTATCCGTCACTATTAGTATTGTTATGATAAGTTTTGAACTCAGCACCACAACAAGGACAATATTTTAACGTATCGTTTTCAACGTCCGTTCCACAATATTTACAAACTTTCATACTTTTTCTCCTTTGATATGATAATTTTCAATATTATAACTAACTGTTGGTTAGTTGTCAAGTAAAAATACTAACCGTTGGTTATAATAATATCAAAGGTTGGTTATGTACGAAATAATTAAAGAAAGATTAAAAAGTGAATTAAAAAATTGCAATTTGACGACTATCGAAATTGCAAAAAAAGTCGGAGTTTCTCCCGAAATGATTACTCAATATATGACCACTAAAAAACTCCCCAAACTCGACACCTTTGCAAAACTTTGCAAAGAACTCGACCTCTCCGCAGATTATATACTCGGAATTGATAATTAAAATTAAAAGCACGGAAATCCGTGCTTTTTTATTATCATAAGTTTTTCTAAACAATCAACAGCGCTATATGTAAGGAAATAAGGGCTATTAGCATAGTTGGAATTGCAACGAGAGCGCCGTATTTCAAAAACCTTGCAAAGGAAAGATGCTGACCGTTTCGCTTTAGTATAGATAGCCACATTATGCCGGCAAGCGCGCCAACGGGGGTAAGATACGCGCCGATATTCGAGCCTATAACGGACGCGTAAAGCGCGCCTATTTTTGCCTCGCCCGAAAGAGTGGAAAATGCTAATACGTCCGAAAAGAGTACGCTCATAGGAATATTGTTGAATATATTCGCAGACAAAAACGACGCAAAGCCGAATACGTAAATGCTATCGCCTACGGAAAAGACTTTGCTAACCTCTTCGGTAAAACCGCATTTATCTAACGCTAACACCATTATAAACATTGATATCACGAAAGGAACAAGAGCAAAGGGAAGACGTTTTGCAATACTGATATAAATTTTCCCTCCCCTCTTTTTTACAAGGTTATACGTGATAGTTATCAAAAACAAACTTGTCACCGCGCCAAGACAAACGTGCCACATTTCTATATTTACGTACGAACAAATAGACAAGGCAAGTATAGCAACGGCTAAATGCACGATTCCAACTATAAGCAAAAATTTATCCCCCAGTTTCACCTCGTCCTCAATTACGTAAAGAGGTGCTCTGAATCTTTTCTTGAACATAGTGCGCAGTATAAAGTACGCGCCGACTGAAGATGCGATACTTGGTAGTAACATCACCTTAAAATATTCAAAAAACTCTACTCCCGCGCTCCCTGCAAGATAAATATTCGTGGGATTACCTATAATCAAGGTCATACTTAAAGTATTTGCGGCAACGAACTCTCCTATTAAATACGGAATAGGATTGATATTAACCTTTTTAGCAAAATGCAAAATAAATGGAGTAAAAGTTAGTATAACTACGTCGTTTGAGGTAAAAGCGGTAAGAATAGATACCGTGACGTAGAGCATAAAAAACAAACTTTTTTGTGTGGATTTTGCATGTTTTACGGCATAACTTGCAAGATATTCAAAGAAGTTCATCTCGTCTAGAAAAACGGAAAGAATCGTCATACCAAAGAATATTACGAGTAGTTTTAACGGATTAACGGGGGTATTCTTCGTTAAACCTAAAAAAGCCTCATCAAAGGATATACAACTAGTTACGATAAGCAAAATAGCGCCAAGAAGAGCAATCCCCCAGTACAGAGCAAAAGTTTTGCCTTTTATCGTGATATTCGGCTTTAAAACAAGGGAAAGTATAATTCCGATTATCGTAATTGAACTGATTATAAGAGTTAGCGTCATTTGTTTTTCTCCACGCATATTTTAACACAAGGCGCAATTCTTGTAAAACAAATAAATAAACTTATAAATATAAAGTGTTTGCATTTTTGTTAATTAGTGGTATAATATATAAGACTTATAAGTCTAATCCAAATTATAGGTGACGAATTTGAAAATAATTATCGTAGGTGCAGGCAACGTCGGCACTGAACTTATCAAACAACTCTCAAGTGAAGAACACGACATTATCGTCGTTGACAAAAACGAAAAAATCGTTGAATCGGCAGTTGAACTCTACGACACCAAAGGCGTAGTGGGCAACGGTGCAAGTTATTCCGCTCTCGTTGAGGCCGGAATATCTTCGTGTGACCTCTTGATTGCTTGTACGGAATTTGACGAACTCAACGTACTCTGTTGTTTAGTCGGCAAAAAACTCGGCGCAAAAGAAACTATTGCAAGGGTTAGAAATCAAGAGTACTCTGACCTATTTACAGAGCGTGACCTTGGACTCTCTTCTCTGGTTAATCCCGAACTTGAAACGGCAAGAGAAATTGCAAGAATCTTGCGTTTCCCTCAAGCGATAAAAATCGAGCCTTTTGCTCGTGGTATGGTAGATATTATTGAACTCAAAGTCACCAAAGATTCACCCTTTAACGGAGTAGTACTCAAATCCTTATCAAAAATTCTTTCTCGCAAAATCCTCGTTTGCGCAGTTGAGAGAAATGGTGAAACCTATATTCCTAGCGGTGAATTTACTTTGCTTGAAAACGACAAGATTTATATAACGGCGTCTGCGAAAGATATAACCGCCCTATTTAAAGACCTCTCAATGCAAAAAGAGGCGCGTAAAATTATGATAATAGGCGGTTCAAGAATTGCATATTATCTTGCTCTTGAACTTGAAAATTCAGGACTCGGTTGCAAGATTATCGAGCAAGACGAAGAGCGTTGCGCATTTTTATCAGAGAATTTAGAAAAAGCGGAAATTATCCACGGTGACGGCACAGACCAAGAACTTTTGATTGAAGAAGGTTTACTTGACGCGGACGTTTTGGTTGCACTTTGTGGTATCGACGAGCAAAACGTAATTATATCTATGTACGCCTCTTCGAAAAACGTACCAAAAGTCGTTACCAGAACGGATAACCAGTATTATTTTTCCTTGCTCGCAAATAGCGGAATCGATAGCGTAGTTTCTACTAAATCCACGACGGCTAACCGTATACTCAAATACGTACGTGGAAACGCAGAGGCTGATTCAGTTAACAAACTTTACAAAATTCTTAACGGTAGCGCCGAGGTTATCGAGTTCACGGCAAAAGAAGATTTCAAAGGACTATCTACTTCTCTTCTCGACCTCAAAATTAAGAAAAATACCCTTATTGCTGGTATCATAAGAAATAAAACGGTCATTACCCCTCGCGGTTCGGACACTATTGAAAAAGGCGATTTAGTGCTCGTATTTACCTTGGAGAGCGGATTTGACCATCTTAACGATATTTTGGAGTAATCTATGAACTATTCAATGTCAAGATATCTACTCAGCCAACTTGCTCTAATTCTTGCTTGTTGCTTACTTATTCCTTTCGTTATGGCTCTCGGATATCAAGAACAAAATACTGCCCTTGCATTTGGATTAGTTATAGCAGGCCTTATTGTTTTGGGTGTACTTGGCTCGATATTCAAACCCAAAAATAGAGAAATTAAACCTCGTTGCGGAATAATGCTCGTTGCTCTATCTTGGATAGGTATATCTCTCGTTGGCGCGCTCCCTTTCACTATAAGCGGATACGTTCCAAATTATATAGACGCTTTATTTGAAACGGTATCAGGTTTAACGACTACGGGTTCAACTATACTCACTAACGTCGAGACTCTTCCTAAAAGTTTACTCTTTTGGAGAAGTTTTACTCACTGGATAGGCGGTATGGGTGTGCTAGTTCTTGCTATTGCCGTTCTTCCTAAAAACGACCCTGCAACCGTTCACTTGATGAAAGCCGAAGTTCCCGGTCCTCAATTTGGCAAACTCGTATCTAAACTTCGTTTTACCGCGCGTATTCTTTACGGAATTTACGTGGCGCTAACTTTAATTGAAGTTATCTCTTTACTTCTTTGTGGTATGGACCTATTCGACTCCTTTATTCACGCCTTTGGAACGGCGGGAACGGGAGGATTTTCTAATAAAAACGCAAGTATTGCTCATTATAACAGCGTTGCAGTTGATATCGTCATAACGTTCTTTATGTTGGTATTTTCAATCAACTTCAACCTATTTTATTTTATTTTAATAGGTAACGTTAAAGAATTTATCAAAAGTGAAGAACTACGCGTTTTAATTAGCATTTTCCTTATTTCAACGGTTTTAATAACTCTTTCACTTACAATAAATAACGTCTACGATATTTGGAATTCGCTCAGATACGGTTCATTTCAAGTCGTTTCTATAATTTCAACTACTGGTTTCTCTACGGCGGATTTTACAGCTTGGCCTGCTTTTTGCCAGTCCTTGCTATTTATACTGATGTTCGTCGGAGGCTCGGCAGGTTCAACTGCGGGTGGTCTCAAAATTTATAGAGTGGTTATTCTTTCTAAACTTGGATTTAACGCTATCAAAAAGACCTTCTCTCCCCGCTCCTACCTCACTGCAAAAATGGATGGAAAAACGGTAGACGAAGGCTTGCTCCAAAGCATTACGGGTTACTTTATGACCTACGTACTTGCTTTTATTGCATCGTTCGTATTGTTATCCTTGTTTAGCGGTCAATCAAGCGATATGGTAACCGACCTCACTGCGGTCGCAACTTCCTTTAATAACGTTGGACCAGGTCTTGGCAATATTATCGGACCATTAGGCAATTTCTCCTCTTATAACTCGATTTCAAAAATCATTTTGATTATAAATATGTTACTGGGAAGGTTGGAAATTTTCCCCATGCTTATACTCTTCTCACCTATGGCTTGGAAAAAAATGAAAACGGACAAAACTCAAGCCTAACTTTCAAATTTTTTATAGAAAAAGAAAAACCGATTCAAGTGAATCGGTTTTTTATTTGTAAAGTCTTACTTTAAATATTTTTTGACGTTTAGACTTGCCTCGTACGCCTCGTTTCGACTGACGCCTTCTTCTTGCAGGGCTTTGACTGCGCTTTTCGAGTCCATACCTTGTATAATTTTATCAAATAGTCTTGCCTCGATAGATACGAGTGCGCCCTCTTCTTTTTGCGCCTCTTTAGGCACGCTCAAAACGATTGCGTATTCTCCAAGTTCGCTCTTTTCGTTCTGTTTGATTTCACTCAAAACCTCACTCGGCGAGCCTCTATATATCCTTTCAAACTTTTTAGTCAAATCGTTACACAAACAAAGATTGCAACTGTGCAAAACCTTTTGGACCGAATTCAAAAATTCTTCTATTCTTTTTGGAGACTCGTAAACTACCGCGCAACGAGTAGAATCGTTTTTTATTCTCATCAAAAATTGCTCTCTTTCGGTATTATTTCTTGGGAAAAATCCGTAAAATGCAAAATCGTCCACTTCAAACCCACATATAGAAAGAGCAAGCACGACGGCAGACGGACCGGGTAAACCTATCACTTTTATCCCAGCCTCGTAACACTCTTTCACAAGTATTGAGCCGGGGTCGGATATGCAAGGGGTACCCGCGTCGGTTACAAGCGCGCAACTGTTACCCTCTTGGATTCGCTTTATTATACTACTTGCGCGTTCCTTTTCGTTGAATTTATGGTAACTAACGAGAGGTTTTTTAATTCCTAAAATATTAAGGAGAATACCGCTATTGCGAGTATCCTCCGCTACTATAAAATCTACGTCAGATAGAGTTTGTTTGACCCTTTCGGATATATCACCGATATTTCCTATCGGCGTTGGTACTACGTAGAGATTTCCCATATTATTCAATAACCTCTTCTTCTTCGTCGTCAACGACGTCATCCGTTTTGTCTACGACTTCAAGTTCTTCTACAACGGGAGGGTTAATTACGGTATCTGCAGTTACGTAATAACGCAAGCGCGCTACGTCGTAATACTTAACTAAAGCAAGCGCAACGAGGAATATAAAAAAGAGTGGTAAAGCAATCAAGAGTCCTACGCCATAGGTTGCAAAAAGTAAAGTCGATAGCGTTGCAAACATCAAAATAAGATAAACAATCATCAAAGTAAAAATATCACCGAAGTTTTTTAATCCAAGTTTGAGTCCTTCTGTAAACGCTTTGATAATAGGCGTTCCTCTAACTACGAGCGGAGCCCAGAAGAAGAACAAGGTGTATCTGAACGCTATCAAACAAATTATTACGATAATTACGATAAATGGCGCAAGTATTCCAAGCACGCCAAACAAGAATCCCGTAAGGAAATATCCTATTACGAACATCAACACGTCAAACGGCAAACAGAAAAGAGTTTGGAAAGTTGCAAATTTTGCAGACTTTTTGAAACTGCTAACGAAAGTGCTCATAAAGAAATAGTTAGAACCTTCTTCCATATAACGATTCATAATATCGTAAGTGGGAAGGGTGCGCAAAGCAAATAGATATCGAGTAACGATAAAAGCAATAGCTATTGCAATATAAGCGGTATTAAATACGTTAGTGCTTATTATGTTAAACGCTTGAGACGTCGCCTCGTAAAAAGACTGCAAACTTTCACCGATTGTTAGTTCGTTGCCCGAAAGATATAATTTGAGTCCTTCGGCAAGTTTGGTCATAATATCGAGTTGACCTATTTCTTGCGAAACGTACTGTATCTCGGAAATAAGCACGCCTGCGCACGCGCCTACTACAACGAAAAGTACGATAATATCGTACAAAAGTATTTTGAACAAAAGTCCCGACCTTGAAAGTGCTAATTTAATCGCATTGATAAAACTCATAATATCCTCCGTTTAATGCTTTCTGTCCCAAATATCAACAACGTTTATATCCTCTCTTTCTATTCCCGAAATTTCGTAGTACGCTACGTACATCAAAACGACGAAAAATAGTGAAAGAGCAAAATAACAAATAGACGAGGTGAGCATAGTAATAACTCCACCTGCCAAGATTCCAACACAAGATAATACTGCAAAAGGAGTAAGTCCTACGAAAACGGTAAGACCTAACGAAAAAACGTGTCCGTCCACAAGTTTAACAGAGGAGGCTAAACTCTTCGGCGCGGAAAGACCGGTATTAAAAGTGTGTGGAGCCCAAATTACGAATATGGATATAAGCAAAGAAAACAAGAAATAAACTACTAAATATCCCACTCCTAGCACACCGTACATCACTACGCCGTTTAAAGGAAGAACAAAATAGGCAACGAGCGCCATTATAACGTCAAAAACTTCTTTCATCAAAACAAAAGTCAAAAATACGGGAAGTACTACCCACATACTTTCGTTGATTCTTATTAGTGGATTACGGAAACGCAAATCCCCTAGTCTCATATGTCTATCAACCGTTGCAATAAGCACGGTGAGCATCATACTGAAAATAATCAAAACCAAAAATTTCAAAAACCATGAACTTCCGTATCCCATCATAGCCCAGTAAATTTCAAGGAAATTTTTACCTTTAAACGCGTCTGGGTTTGCAATAACCGACACTTCGGAAAAAGGTAAAAGCGCTACGCCTGCAATAATTGATGGAATTATCGCGGTTAAAGCAAGAATAATAAAAGTCTTTCTTTTGAAGATATAACTAAGATTTAATTTTAAAAATTTAATCATAATCTTTCACCGTAAAAATAATTTCGTTGACCACGCTCTCGCCAGGTTTAAGAATCTTAGGTTCTTTTGCATCAATGGTCGTAGTGCAAGGCTCTAAACCAAGCGCGTAATCACCACTTACGATAGATTTCCACTGGCAAAACGAATCAAGATTGTCTCTATTAAAAGAAAGCTGGGCAATAAGTCCTAACTTTTCGTTTTTAATAGATGCAGTCGCTCTTTGTCCTTTAAATTCGTGAAAATATACAAATTCGGTAGCGTCGTCTTCTGGAGGAGTGATTAGGTATTTTTCTCCCTCTCTCTTTGCCGAATCCTCGTTGCGAGGCGTACAAGATATAGAATCAATAATAACCTCTGCGCCGTCGTCAAGTAAAGGATATCCAAAATTAAAGTGATAGAGCATCATATACTCTGAATCCAAAAATCCTTTGTTTGTGAGCGTATCTTTGATTTCAACCTTTAAAGAATTGTATCTAACGGTATAAGTTCTATCTATAACTAAATTCGGTCCAAATAAGGCGGTGTTTTCAAGGGTAGCGGAGATTTTTGCAACGTACTCGTCACCCTCCCAAAACTTCTCGACCTTAACGCACGAGGCAGGCACCATAGTTTGACTGCCGTGTAAAACCTTGCCGTCTATCGGTCCGCCAACGTTATCAAGTCCGCAAGTATACAAAAATCCACCAGAAAAAGAGGAGGTAAAACCAACCGCGTCGGTATGAGCCAAAGCAGGACTTACTATTCCGTTTTTGCTTATAAAACTGAGGTTTACTCCTTTATATCTCATATCGGCAACGTCAAAGCCTCTATCTAAAAGCAAAGTAAAACTAAACAGTCCGTTATTAACCGTGATTATTCTACTGCCTTTCCCTTTGCCGTCAGAGAGAACTGATTCGCGTACGCTTATGAGTTGTTCGGGATTGCCGACACGTTTTAATAAGTCTGCTTTCATAATAAACTACTCCTCTACTTAGTATAATAATTATATATCTTATATTTAATATTGTCAACCGTTTAATTTTGAGGTGGTTTAAACTGCTAATAAAATAAAATTGCGTTCCTGTAGGAACGCAAATTACTATTTTAATGAATAATTTTTAGTTTTTAGATTTGCTTTACTCGGTGTCTATGGATATTCTTCCTATGGACACTTCGTACGCTGTTTTAGTTATAACGTCACCCGAGGATAATTGCTTTTGGTAAGGTCGACTTTGAATCCTGCCCGTTATTTTTACTCTCTCGCCAACTGGGATATTTTTTGCAAATCTGGCGTTTCTACCCCAAGCGATACAAGGCAAATAATCGGACTTATTGTACGCTCTATTCACGGCAATAAGCATATCGCATATTTCTCGATTAAAGGGTGTCGTTCTATATACCGATTCTTTACATACGTACCCACGTATTTCTATCATATTCGGGTTTTCGTCAGACACGGGCAATATTTCTCTAACGAAAAAACTCAAAACTAATCTGCTTTTCCCTTCATCATTTTTGTTATAACTTCTAAATTGCCCCGAAAAACAAACTTCACTGCCTTCTTCTATTTCCCATTCTCCAAGTAGTCTTTCAGATATCGTAACGGGAATAGTATCCGTTTGGTCAGATAGTCTTCTAACTTCAATTTCCGTTTCGTAAAAGCCTTCGCCCAAAACGTCGTGACTGTATTCGGGCTCTTTGACAATCACACCCGATAAAATCGCCTTGTTGTTTTCCATTTGTTCGTAATTCATTTTATCCTCCTTAAGCAAGTCTTTGCCTGCCGTTATTGTCTATCACGTAACTATCACGATAAATGAGTTCGCCAACCGAGCAAAAAGTGTAACCTCTTGACTTTAATAGTTCCAAAATTCCAGGTAACGCCTCAACTATATGGTCGCTATTGTTATGGAAAAGTACTATCGAGCCGGGATTTACCCTCGTTACCACTCTCGAGCGAATTTCCTCCGCGCTTATACCCTTCCAGTCAAGAGAATCTACGTCCCATTGAACTGTATATAATTTTAATTTTTGCGCCTCGGTTATCAAAGTATCGTTATACTCTCCGTAGGGCGCGCGAAAAACTATCGGGCTTACTCCAGTTGCGCTTTTTATCTTATCTACCGACGTAGATAAATCTTTTTGAATATCTTCCGCGCTCATCTTACTCATATGAGCGTGAGTATTGCTGTGAGTGCCTATTTCGAAGCCCCCGTTTGCTATTTTTTGAGCAATTTCGGGATATTTATCCACCCAAAATCCCACCAAAAAGAAGGTGGCGTTAGCGCCGTTATCGGATAAAATTTTCATTATCTGCTCAGTTTTATCCGCGCCATAGGCAGCATCAAACGATAGCGCTACTTTTTTGTCCTCGGTTTGTACGCTATATATAGGAATTTTTCTCGTTGTGTTCCCAAAGAAAACTTCACTTGCTCCACTCTCCACTACACCTACGCTACAAAGGGCAAAGGATAAAACTACACATAACGCAACGACGAGAGATTTCATCGTTATAGCGCATATAAAATGTTTGGGCGCTTTTGTTGACTTTTTTAAAAATATCATCTTTTTCCTCCCGATATTTGCAAACTTTTGACAGTTTTTGACTTAATTTGACTATCTTTCATTTTTTCTTTATCCTTTTTTTAGTTGATAACAATTTTTAGTTGTGATATACTAATTCAGTCATATATTTAATTAAAATATTTTCAATAATTATAGTATGTGATTTGTTTTTAAATTAGACCGTTTCCAAGGAGGCTTAAGTGAAACAGTTAAAATATATTTTGATAGCCGTAGCTGTAGTTGCGGTGATTATACTTCTTTCGGGATTCTTATTCCCCGATACTAGCGAAGAGATTTCGTACGATACTCTAATTACCGGTCTTTCCGATAGCGCAAATAAACCTTTTTCAAAAGCGTATATTTCGGGTGACTACAAAGTGTACGTTCTCAAAACGGATAGCAAAGTTCTCTCTTTCCCGAACTCTTGCGATTACTGGTGTACGATACGACCCGAACTCGTGGACGACGTAGTAACGTCAGCCCGTGAATCTAGCGTACAAGTTGCTTTCAACGACCCAAGTGAAGGTAGTTGGTTATGGTCTATTCTTCCTTTTGTTGGCGGAATAGTCCTCATCATAATAATGTTCTTTATTCTCCGTAACGCTCAAGGTGGCGCGGGCGGAGCAATGAACTTCGGCAAAACCAAAGCGCGTATGAACGCTAACGTAAAAGTTCGTTTCGTGGACGTTGCAGGCGCGGAAGAAGAAAAGGAAGAACTCAAAGAAATAGTCGAGTTTCTCCGTCATCCCAAAAAGTTTACCGAACTTGGAGCAAGAGTACCTAAAGGCGTACTTCTCGTAGGCCCTCCGGGTACTGGTAAAACTTTGTTTGCAAAAGCAGTTGCTGGCGAAGCGGGCGTACCTTTCTTCTCAATAAGCGGTTCGGACTTCGTTGAAATGTTCGTTGGTGTGGGCGCAAGTCGTGTTCGTGATATGTTTGAACAGGCTAAACGCAATATGCCTTGTATTATCTTTATCGACGAAATTGACGCAGTTGGCCGTCAACGTGGTACCGGTCTTGGCGGAGGTCACGACGAAAGAGAACAAACTCTTAACCAACTTCTCGTTCAAATGGACGGATTCGAATCCAACGACGGCATAATAATTATGGCTGCAACCAACAGAGCGGATATATTAGACCCCGCGCTTATGCGTCCGGGTAGATTCGATAGACAAATCTACGTAAACGTACCCGACGTTAGAGGTCGTGAGGCAATATTCAAAGTTCACTCTCGCAACAAACCTATCGCTAACGATATCGATTTTAGAATACTTGCTCGTATGACGAGTGGTTTTACGGGCGCGGATATCGAAAACCTTCTTAACGAGGCTGCAATACTCGCAGCGCGTGAAAATCGTACTAGTATCACCATGCACGATATGTTAGAAGGAATTAACAAAGTTATCGCAGGTCCTAAAAAGACTAGTAGACTTGTTACCGAAACGGACAAGAGAATTACCGCTTATCACGAGGCAGGTCACGCAATTATAGGCAAAGTCCTCCCCCGCTGTGACGAAGTTCAAGAGGTTAGCATTATCCCAAGAGGCATGGCGGCAGGATATACCCTTTCTCGTCCCGACAACGACGATAATCACGTAAGTCGTAACAAACTCCTCGACACCATCACTATGATGCTCGGAGGAAGAGCGGCAGAAGAAATCGTTATAAAAGACGTATCTACGGGCGCGTCAAACGATATACAAAGAGCATCCTCTATCGCGCGTAAAATGGTTACCGAGTGGGGTATGAGCGAAACGATAGGTAATTTCTTCCTTGGAGGCTCGGCTGAAATATTTATAGGTCGCGATTATCAAGCGCAACACACTTACAGTGAAGAACTCGGCGGAAAAATCGACGAGGAAATCAAAAAGATTCTCGATACTTGCTACGCTAACGCTCTCAAAATTTTAAAAGAAAAACGTTCAGTTCTCGATAACATGGTAAAAGTTTTATTTGAAAAAGAAACTATTTACACGGACGAAGTGGACGCTCTTATGAACGGAGCAAGTGCAAAAGAAGTTATCCAAATGAATTCGGACGAAAATGCAAAATACAATTCACTTATAATTACCGAAGAAGAGGCTCAAGCAAAGAAAGCGAAAAAAGAAGAGGAAACTACCTCTAACGAGCAAAAAGAACAAAGTGAAGAAAAATCCGAATAATCAGTAAAACTCAAAAAGAGGAGGTTCTATCTATTGAATCTCCTCTTTTTATTATATTTATATTAATATATATTCAATAATTTGCGATAAAAAATTCATAATTTGCATAATAATTCAATTATGCATAACATTATTGCATAAATATGACATATTTTGTATAAAATTAAAAAAAATTTTGATTATTTATACAAAATCCATTGAAAACGGTTGCTCTTTTTTAAATTTAGTTGTATAATGGCAATATCAAAAAAAACTTTTCAAGGAGAAAAGAAAAATGAAAAAGATTTTAGTTATAGTACTTGCTCTTGTTCTTTCAATCTCTTGCGTATTTTGCGTAGGTTGTAATAACAAAGTAAAAATCGGTGTTCAATCTGGTACTACCGGTCAATATTACGTAGACGGTGACGAAGATTGGGGATTTGATGGTATCGAAGGATACGAAGCAAAAGGTTATAGCAACGGCGGTCTTGCAGTTCAAGACCTCAAGAACGGCGCTGTTAAATACGTTATTATCGACCGTGACCCTGCTCTCCGTCTTGAAGCACAAATCGAAGGCATCAAAGTTATCGATATTCCTCTTACCGTTGAAGAATACGCTTTCGGCGTAAATAAACAAGACGATACTCTTCTTGCAGCAGTTAACAATATCCTTTCTTCTGTTGAAGGACAACTCAAACTTGCAACTATTTACGCTAAATACGCAACTGGTATCGGAATTGAACCCGTAACCAGCGCAACTTACGACGCATCTAAATCACAACTTGTTGTTGCTACTAACGCTAACTTTGCTCCATTTGAATACAAAGAAGGTGATAAATTCGCTGGTATCGATATGGAAATTGCAAAATATATCGCAGATTCACTCAATATGGAACTCGTTATACAAGATATGGAATTTGACTCCGTAGTAACTTCAGTTGGTAAAAACGGTGTTGATATCGCTATGGCAGGTCTTACCGTTAACGAAACCCGTAAAGAATCAGTTAACTTCACCAACTCTTACTACAATGCAGCTCAAGTAGTTATCACTCTTGATTCCGATACTTCTTTCGACGCTTGCACCAAAGCAGAAGACGTACTTGCAGTACTTGCTGCAGCAGTTAAAAAATAATGGACATCTTTCAAATATTCGTTAAAGAATTCATTACCAAGGGCGGTTACAAAACCGCCCTTTCGGGTCTTTTAACTACGATTGAAATCGCGGTTATAGGTCTTATAATCGGTATTATTTTGGGTACTTTGATTGCTATGGTTAAAATTATGCCCAAGTATAAAAGACTCCCAAGAGTACTCGAAAAAATTTGTGACGTTTACGTTGCGTTTTTCCGTGGCACTCCTATGGTAGTTCAACTACTTATCGGTTATTTCGTACTTTTACCCGCGCTTGGAATTCCCGTAGACGGCGTAATCGTTGCAATAGTTATATTTGGTCTTAATAGCGGAGCGTACGTTTCCGAAATAATGAGAGCGGGTATTCAATCGGTTGACCCCGGTCAACTTGAAGCGGGAAGAGCGCTTGGACTCACCTACTGGTCCGCTATGTTCAAAATCGTTATTCCTCAATCAATTAAAAACATACTTCCCACTCTTGGTAATGAATTTATCGTACTTATCAAAGAAACGTCGGTAGTTAGTTTTATTGCGGTCGTGGATATCACCAAAGCATTCAAAGCAATAGGTGATGCCACCTACGAATACCTTATTCCCTACGTAATGCTTGCAGTAGTATACCTTATTCTCGTACTCCTCATTACTTGGGGTATCAAATCTCTTGAAAGGAGGTTAAAGCGCAGTGACAGAAGTAACTAATAATACTCCCCTCGTTAAGATTCGCGGGCTCAAAAAGAGTTTTGGCGAACTCGAGGTACTCAAAGGAGTTGACCTTGATATTTATAACGGCGAAGTTATCGCAATAATCGGTCCTTCGGGTTGCGGTAAATCGACCTTTTTAAGATGTATGAACTGTTTAGAAGACCCCACGGGTGGTTCTATAATATTCGACGGCGAGGACCTTACGGATATGAAAGTCGACATCAACGTTCATAGACAAAAGATAGGTATGGTTTTTCAACAGTTCAATTTGTTCAACAACCTAACCGTTTTAGAAAACGTTACCCTTGCCCCGCTAACTATTGCAAAAAAATCAATTAGTAAAATTAACAAAAAGAATTTCTTCATTAAGTTTACTAATTTGTTCCGCAGTAAATCGGCAAAAAAACAATTACTTACTATTGAAAAGCCTTTTTCTGAAATCAAAAAAGACGCCGAAGAAAATGCAATGAGTTTGCTCAAAACAATAGGTTTAGAGGACAAAGCAAACGTTTATCCCTCTACCCTATCGGGCGGACAAAAACAACGTATTGCAATAGTTCGTTCACTCGCTATGAATCCTGCGGTTATACTTTTTGACGAGCCCACCTCGGCATTAGACCCTGAAATGGTTGGAGAAGTTCTCAACGTTATGACCTCTCTTGCTAAAGGTGGTATGACGATGGTTGTCGTTACTCACGAAATGGGCTTTGCAAAAGAAGTTGCAGATAGAGTTATATTTATGGACGACGGAGTTATTGCAGAAGAAGCGCCTCCCGAGGAATTCTTCTCTAACCCCAAAAACCCAAGACTCAAAACTTTCTTATCAAAAGTTCTTTAAGAACATAAAAAAAAAAGACGAATTCACTCGAATTCGTCTTTTTTATTTACTTTGTTACTCTACCATTTCAGTTGGCTCGTTTTTACTCTCATTTTGCGCCAGTTCTTTTTCCCTTCTTTTAACTAGCCAGTTCATAATAAATATAAGTCCTACGCCTAATACTACCATCAATATCGACCAAAATTGAGAGGGAGAAATAATTCCAGTTAGCGTTCCTCTATCGTCCCCTCTTAAATATTCTATCAAAAATCTAAATATTCCGTAGGCTATCAAATAGACGCTCAAATTGTGTTTGAAATTGAATTTTAAGAGTAAAAATACGCAAACGGCAAATAGGATAAACAGGAAAATTGCCTCGTAAAGTTGGGTGGGATATACGGGGTGAGGAAGTCTAGGAAATTTCACTCCGAATACGCTATCCGTCTCTTTTCCATAGCAACAACCTGCAAAATAGCAACCTACTCTTCCAAATCCGTGAGCAACGAGTATTGCGCAAGGAATAATAGAAAGAACGTCTACGAGTTTATTATTATACTTTTTGCGGAATATCAAATAAATAATTAAAAAGCATCCCGCTCCACCTATAAGTCCACCGATAAAGGTTATTCGTCCGCCTATTTTGAATCCTCGTGAAGGATTTTCGAGAAAGTCGTAAAAGGATTGAAAAAGGGCTGCGAACAAAAAACCTATAACGATAGATACGACTCCGTTATAAAATACGAAATCGGTAAACTTTGTTTCGATACCTTTTAATTTAAAAAAGCCGAAAATTACGCCGAAACAACACAAAAGCCCAACGGCAATCATAACGCCGTACATATGCACGTTTAAAAATAATGGGTCTGGTAACATAACATCCTCCTTTTTTAGTATACACTATTAGATGAATTATGTAAATCAAATTAAAAAATTACGCCTTGCATTTCGGCATACAAGGCGTAGTAATTTATTAATTTTTCAAACTCTGCATAGGAGCAGGGATTCTTCCACCTCTTGCAATCAATTTGCTTGGCGAAGTGGATTGAAGTTTGATAATAGGCGCTCTTCCAAGAAGCCCACCAAATTCAACCGTATCACCCTCTTTTTTACCTTCTACGGGGATAACCCTTACCGCCGTGGTCTTACTATTAACCATACCGATTGCAGCCTCGTCCAAAATAAGCGCGGAAATAACGTCGGCTGGGGTATCTCCACTAACCGCTATCATATCTAATCCTACGCTACAAACTGCCGTCATTGCCTCGAGTTTTTCAATGCCGAGCGTACCTTTTTCTACAGCCTCTATCATGCCGATATCTTCACTGACTGGAATAAACGCACCGGACAAGCCTCCAACCGAACTACTTGCCATTACTCCGCCCTTTTTAACTGCGTCGTTGAGCATAGCAAGAGTTGCAGTAGTTCCGCAACCTCCTACGCGTTCAAGTCCTATCTCTTCTAAAATGTGAGCAACTGAATCTCCGATAGTGGGAGTAGGAGCAAGAGAAAGGTCCACGATACCAAATTGCGCGCCAAGTCTTTTGGACGCCTCTTTTGCAATTAATTGACCAACTCTTGTGATTTTAAAGGCAGTTCTTTTGATAACGTCGGCAACTTCGGATAAATCCGCATTAGGAGTTCTTGAAATTGCTTGTTTTACAACGCCCGGTCCACTAACGCCAACGTTGATTACGCCGTCCGCCTCTCCCGTTCCGTGAAAAGCGCCCGCCATAAAGGGGTTGTCCTCAACCGCGTTACAAAAGACTACGAACTTCGCGCAACCTATCGAATCTTGGTCTTTGGTGAGTTTTGCAGTCTTTTTGATTATTTCTCCGCAAAGAGAAACGGCGTCTACGTTGATACCTGCTTTGGTTGAGCCGATATTTACGGACGAACAAACTTTTTTAGTAGTGGAAAGAGCCTCGGGAATACTAAGCAGAAAGGCTTTTTCAGAAGGAGAATATCCTTTGTGGCAAAGTACGGAGTACCCTCCAACAAAATCCACGCCGAGCGTTTCCGCCGCCCTATCGAGCGCTCTTGCTATAATTGCGCCCTCTTCCCCTCTTCCGTTCATAATAAGGCTTACAGGGGTTACGGATATTCTTTTATTCACGATAGGTATTCCGTATTCAACTTCCATTTGTCTTGCAACGGGCACGAGTTTTTCCGCTCTACGAGTAATTTTGTCGTATACTCGTTTTGCAGTCTCTTCAGTGGTAGAGCCGATACAATCGAGAAGGGATATTCCCATCGTTACCGTACGCACGTCAAGATGTTCGTGCGTAATCATTTCTATGGTTTCTAAAATTTCAGTATTACTTAACATATTAAATTTTGTGCATTGCGTTAAAAATATCTTCGTGTTGAACGGTAACCGATACTCCTATCTTTTCGCCCAACTGTTTTGCAAGAGATGCAAGTTCTGCAAGAGGTACGTTTGACCCACTTATGTCAGTCATCATAATCATTGCGAAATATTCGCCAAGTACGGACTGGCTAATATCAATGATATTTACTCCTTTTTCGCACAAAAAGGTGCTAACCGAGGCAATAATGCCCGTCTTGTCTTTTCCGATAACGGAAACAACTGCTTTCATTTATTTCTCCTTAATTTTTATTTCCGCCGAAAGTCGACGCTATTAACGCTATTTCGTCAAGTCTCTCTTCCCCGATATATGAAATATCTTTTTCCACCGCGTGCACGCACTTGACTATCGCTTGATTAACGGGCGCACTGCGATGAAATTTATTAGCAAGATGCACTACGTATCCGTTAAAATATGATATTTCGGTCTTTGCTCCCCTTTTTAGCGCCTCAAGCGAAGCCGATTGACGAGAGCCGTATTTCTTTCTCAAAACGGGAAAGGTTATCAATCTGTATAACTTACCAGTGAGGCTCTTGGATAGAAAAAGCCTATAATTTAACTTGCCGTAATTAGGTACGCTGATTCCTGCTATCTCTGCCATTTGTAAACCTTCTCTAACGATTTCAGTAAAGATAAGTTTACCTCTTTTTCCTTTGAGTATCTCACCAAGTGATAAGCCGGATATAATAGCGGTAGAAGTTATACAAGAGTTGATGAGCATTTTTGAGTAAAGAGTGCCGAGTATGTTGCTCGTAACTGAAATTTGTATTGCAGAGCGCATAACGTCAAGTACTCTCAATAGTTTAGAGGGCACGCCACCGTCTTTCATACCAAAAATTAGCCCACCGCGAATCTTTATGTAATACTTGCCGGGAGAAGAAATGCCCGCGCCGTAATTTATCGAACACCAAACCGCGCGTTTTTTGCCGACTGCCTCGATAAGAGGATTAATACATACGCCGTTATTCATAGAAATAACGAAGGCGTCCTCGCTTAAATTCGGCAACACGGAAAGTACGGCGGACTTTAAGTGATAGGCTCTCGTTGCTACGAAACAACAGTCGAAGTGGTCGCTTTGGCTTAACTGTGAAACCGCTCTAACTTTTGCTTTGTATTCCTTTTCGCCATCCTTCAAAGTCATACCTTCTTGGTTTATGACCGAACAGATATTTTCGTCCTTTTCAAGTATTGTAATATGTAAACCGACGGAGGAAAGATAGCAAGCAAGACTACCGCCTATCGCTCCTGCGCCAACGATTAAGATTTTCATTATTTTCTCCGATTTAGGATAAATATTTTTTATAAATCAAGACATAATAATTTTAACAGTTTTTATATCGTTTTGCAAGGAAAATTATGTAATAATTTTTTAAAGGTATTTTATGCAAAAAAAATATTTGTATTTTACGCTTTCAACTTTTATCGCAATCGTCATCTCCCTTTGCGTTTTCGACGGAGTCAAGACCTTTTTTGGCACCCTTATAAGCGGTCTTGTTCCTTTTTTAGTAGCCCTATTTATTGCCTACGTACTTGACCACGCGGTAGGTTTTTTTGAAAAAGTTTATTTCAATATCGGTATCAAAGACAAAATTCAACGTTTTTTATCCGTAATTAGCGCTATATTAAGTTTGTTAATCGTTTTGACGCTTTTAGCAATATTCGGACTACCTTCTTTGATTGAAAACGGCAAAGATTTTGTATCTAACCTACCAAAATACGAGCAAAAAATCGCAACTTTTTTAAAAAATGCAACCGAACTTTTGAATTTGCCGATAGACGTTTCCACTTATGATATTACGGCATTTTTCGACCAACAAGACCTAACTCAAACTATAAGTTCTTTTATTCCTCAAGCGCTCAACGTTATAAGCACTTTGTCGATTAGCATACTCCTTGCAGTTATGATTCTTTTAGAGAAAAACAATATCAAAAAGGCTATTTTTTCCTTCGTAAAAAGGGTGTCGAGTTGCCCTGAAAAAATTAAAACGGGATTTAACTGCATAAAAGTAGTGCTTGACGGTTACTTTTGGGGTAAAGCCTTAGAGTGCGTCGTTACTGGACTATTATTTATAGCGCTTTACTACGTAATAGGCGTACCTTACCCTATTTTTCTCGGCATTATTATGAGTTTGCTCGTTGTAATTCCTTACGTAGGCGGATATTTTGCCCTTGTTCCCGCAGTAATTTTTGCCCTTGACGTATCAACGATAGCAACTCTTTCCGTTTTGATAGGAGGAATTGCTTTGCTTAATATCGTCGGTACGTTTTTATCTCCGCTAATTTTTAAAAACACGATAAATATAAGCGCTCTCACCACGATTTCTAGCGTTTTGATAGGAGGAAGTTTGGCGGGAATCATAGGATTTTTGCTCGCCCCTCCGATTGCAGGGCTTATTAAACTTTTTTTATCCGCTTTTACAAAGTCAAAAAATCGCAAATCTTCGTAAAAAGATTGACAAAACCTGCTTTATTATGTAATATAATATGACAAAGTAAAGAGGTTATTATGGCTAAGGAAACATTTTTTTACAACATCAAGAAAAACGTTATAGAAGAAAACCGCTACGAACACTCTTTGCAAGACGTAGCAGAACCTAACCTTTTCCGCGAGATTTTCGACTACGAGCAGATACCTAAACTCACTTTTAACTTCCGCTCCGTTCCTATGAATCCTCCGGAAAATATTTGGGTTACCGACACTACTTTCCGTGACGGTCAACAGTCGACTTCTCCTTTTTCTGTAGAAAATATCGTCGATTTGTTTAAACTTATGCACAAACTCGGCGGACCGAAAGGCATCATCCGTCAGAGTGAGTTTTTCCTATACACCGAAAAGGATAGAGAGGCTGCTCGTAAATGTATGGAACTCGGATACGAATTTCCCCAAGTTACCAGTTGGATTAGAGCAAACGAAAAAGACTTCCTTTTGGTTAAGGAAATGGGCGTAAAAGAAACGGGAATTTTGGTTAGTTGCTCGGACTATCATATCTTCAAAAAGATGAACCTCACCCGCAAACAAGCACTTGACAAATACCTCGGTACGGTCAAGAGCGCGCTTTCGCACGGCATCGTTCCCAGATGTCACTTTGAAGATATCACTAGAGCCGATTTTTACGGTTTCGTAGTACCTTTTGCTATCGAACTCAAAAAACTCAGCGACGAGGCTGGTATCCCCATCAAAATCCGCGCTTGCGATACTCTTGGTTACGGCGTATCCTTCCCCGGCGCGTCACTCCCCCGTAGCGTTCCCGGAATTATTTACGGTTTGAATCACTACGCGGATATTCCTTCCGAGTGGCTCGAGTGGCACGGTCACAACGACTTCTACAAAGTTGTTACCAACGCAACTACTGCTTGGCTTTACGGTTGTTCTTCCGTTAACTGTTCTCTCCTTGGTATAGGTGAAAGAACGGGCAACTGTCCTTTGGAGGCTATGCTTATTGAATACGCAGGACTCAAAGGCACGCAAGACGGTATGGACTTCACCGTTATCACTGAAATCGCGGAATATTTTGAGGACAAACTCTCTTACGTTATTCCTCCTCGTACTCCTTTCGTTGGTAGAAGTTTCAACTCTACCCGCGCAGGTATTCACGCAGACGGACTACTCAAAGACGAAGAAATTTACAACATTTTCAACACTCAAAAGATTTTGAATCGTCCTGCAAACGTTGCAGTTGATAGCCATAGCGGACTTGCTGGTATTGCATTTTGGGTAAACTCTTTCTATGAACTCCCCGAAGAGAGAAAAGTTTCCAAAACTCACCCCGTAGTAGTTTCAATCAAAGAAAAGGTTGACGCTCTTTACGCAGAAGGAAGAAATACTGCAATGGGTGACGACGAACTGGACCAAATGATAAGAACTATCGACCCCAAATTCCACAAACAACTTATAATTTGGGCAGAATAATTCAAAGTTTTTTTGAAAAAGGTATTGAAATTTAGTCAAACTTATTGTAAAATATAATCAGAAAACATTTAGGAGGTAGTTATGATTAAACTCATCTACGGAGCAAAAGGCACTGGTAAAACCAAAAAGATTATTGATACGGCAAATCAAGACGCATTGAATTCTAAAGGCGACGTTGTTTTTTTGGCTGACACCAACCGCTATATGTACGACTTGAAACGCAACGTTCGTTTCGTAAACATCAATGAATACGAAATTCAAACCGAACTCGGACTTTTAGGCTTTATCCGTGGTATGCTCGCAGGTAATACTGACATCGCTACCGTTTATATTGACGGCGCTCATCGTATGGCTAACCGTGATATCGTTGATATGGTATGGTTCTACAACAAACTTGAAGCGCTTTCCGACAAAAACAACACTGATTTCGTCCTCACCGTGAGCGCGGACGAAAAAGACCTTCCCGACTTTATTAAAAAATACATCTAAGGAGTAACACCTATGGATTTCATCAGTACGAGAAACGCCTCCTTAAAGGTGAGCGGTTGTACTGCAATAGTTAAAGGAATATCTGATGACGGCGGACTTTTCGTGCCGTCATCTTTTCCGCTTATTGAAAAAACGGAGTGGGACAAACTCATCTCCTCTTCTTACCCTGAAAGAGCGGCTTTCGTTATGGGCAAATACCTTACGGAATTTTCCTTCGACGAACTTCTTTCAATCACCGAAAAAGCGTACGCGCGTTTTGACGGCAACCCTGCCCCTCTCGTAAAGACGGACGATGGAGAATACGTTTTGGAACTTTGGCACGGACCTACCTTTGCTTTTAAGGATATGGCTCTCACCGTTCTTCCTTACCTTCTCACTTATTCCAAGAAAAAACTTGGAATAGACGACCAAACTCTTATTTTGGTTGCAACTAGCGGTGACACGGGTAAAGCGGCGCTCGAAGGTTTTTCCGACGTTCCTGGCACGGAAATAGTCGTATTCTATCCCGACAAAGGCGTTAGCCGTATGCAAGAGTTGCAAATGCGCACCTCAAAAGGGGAAAACGTACACGTATCGGGACTCGTTGGGAATTTCGACGACGCTCAAACGGCAGTCAAAGAAATTTTTACCAGTAGTGAGAAAAAAGAAATTCTCAAAAAGCGTGGATACGACCTATCCAGCGCAAATTCTATCAACTTTGGTAGACTCGTTCCTCAAATTGCATATTACGTATCGGCGTACTGCGACCTCGTTGACTCGGGCGAGATTGAATTCGGCGAAAAGGTTAACTATTGCGTTCCTTGTGGAAACTTTGGTAATATCCTCGCGGCATATTACGCTAAACAAATGGGACTCCCAGTTGGCAAACTTATTTGCGCGTCTAACACGAATAATATCCTTTGCGATTTCATAAATACTGGCGTATACGATATCCGTGAGAGACTTTTCCACAAAACTGTCTCCCCTTCTATGGATATTCTTATATCTTCCAACCTTGAAAGACTTCTCTTTGAACTTTTAGGTAGAGACGATAAGCGCCTTGCTCAAAAGATGAGCGCTCTCAAAACTGAAGGCGTTTACGAAATTTCTAAGGAAGAACTTGCAAAACTCAAAGACGAATTCCTATGCGGTTGGGCAAGCGAAAACGATACGACGGACACTATTTATGACTATTTTGAGGAGTTTGGTTATACTCTCGACCCTCATACCGCCGTTGCCGTTTGCATAAATAGTCGTTTAAAAGAGGAAGGCGTAAACGAGCCTTGCGTAATAGTTTCCACAGCAAGTCCTTATAAATTCCCCGGAGTCGTTTACGAGGCTCTAACGGGTAAAAATATTGAATCGGCCTTTGATTGTGCTGACAAACTTGAAGAATACACCGCGGAGGCTCAACCCAGCGGGCTCAAAAACTTAAAAACTACAGAAGTTAGACACAATACCGTTTGTGAAAAGAATAAAATATTCGATACGGTTTTAGACCTTATAAGATAAATATCTACGGAAAAACACCGTTATGGTGTTTTTCCATTTTTATTATGTTGAACGCGGACTTTAAAAACGGAATAAAAAACGGACTTGCAATATGCATAGGATATCTTGCGGTATCCTTTTCTTTTGGAATATTTGCTGTTAGCGCAGGACTTAGCGTAGTTGAAGCGATACTACTCTCTTTAACGAACTTAACCTCGGCAGGTCAACTTGCCGCCGTTCCCATTATTGCTATGGGAGGCTCTGTGATTGAACTTGCGCTCACCCAACTTGTTATCAATTTAAGATACGCGCTAATGTCTCTATCTTTATCCCAAAAGTTAGACGAAAACGTAAAACTTTACGATAGATTCTTGATATCTTTTGCAAATACGGACGAGGTGTTTGCCGTTAGTTCTCATCAAAAAGGTCTAGTTTCCAAAAGTTTTATGTACGGGCTCATAATCACACCTATACTCGGTTGGACGATAGGAACGGCTTTAGGTGCTTTTGCGGGCGAAATTTTGCCGAAGATTCTCGTATCCGCGCTCGGCGTTGCTATCTACGGCATGTTTATAGCGATAGTAATCCCAGCCGTTAAAGAAAAAAAGTCTACCGCGCTTTGCGTACTTCTTGCAGTGTGTATAGGACTCGTATTTTATTACGTCCCAGCCCTACAAAGCGTACCGAGCGGATTCGTAATAATTATCGCCTCGGTGATAGCAAGCGCAATCTTTGCCATATTATTCCCCGTAAAGGAGGAACAAAATGGTTAGACCTGAATTTTTGATATATCTTCTCGTTTCGGCGGGAGTTACCTACCTTATAAGGATGATTCCCGTTGTATTTATGAAGAAAAAGATAAAAAGTACTTTCGTTATTTCTTTTCTTTACTATATGCCCTACGCAGTACTTGCAGTTATGACCGTGCCCGCAATTTTTTACGCGTCAGGCTCTATAATTTCGGGAATTATAGGCTTTGTCGTGGGCGTAATAGTCGCTTATTTTGGCGGAAATCTTATAAAAGTAGCAATGGCAACTTGCGGAGTTACCTTCGTTGTTGACCTTATAATAACGCTTATATAAAGGAGTAAATTATGGAACTTACACAAGAGGTAATCAATTATCTCAAAGAAACGGAAAAAGAAACTAAAGAACTTCTTAAAACTTTATGTCAAATTCCCGCGCCCTCGGGAAAAGAAGAACAAAGAGTTGAATTTCTCAAAAAATGGTTCAATGATATCGGAGCAAAAGAAGTTATCGTAGACGACGCGCTCAACGTTATTTGCCCGATTAACTGCGAAGGAAAAAGTGATATCACCGTTTTCATGGCGCACACCGACGTCGTATTCCCCGACCTTACTCCCCTCCCATATCACGAGGACGAAGAAAAAATGTATTGTCCCGGAATTTGTGACGATACAGTTTGCTTGGTACTTTTGATGATGAGTTTGAAATATATTTTGAAAAAAGGACTTAATGCAAAAAAAGGTGTTCTTTTCGTTGCAAACTCTTGCGAAGAAGGACTTGGCAATCTCAAAGGCATTAGACAAATAATGAAAGACTACGCTGGTAGAATTAGTGAAGTGTATACCTTTGACGGAGGATATCGCCATATAGTAAATAGATGCGTAGGCTCACATAGATATTCACTCACCTTTACAACCAAAGGCGGTCACTCTTTCGGAGCGTTCGGCAATCCTAACGCAATAGCAATTATGAGTGAAGTTATCACCGATTTATATAAATGCGAAGTTCCTCAAAAAGAAAATTGCAAAACCACCTATAACGTAGGTATAGTAGAAGGCGGAACGAGCGTAAATACTATTGCTCAAAGCGCAAAAATGCTTTACGAATATCGCTCTGACGACAAAGAGTGCCTCGCATATATGGAAAACTTCTTTAATCAAACGATAAACTCTGCAAAAGAAAAATTCAACGGCAAAGCGGAAATAGAAGTAACCCTTCTCGGCGAGCGTCCTTGTGGCGGTGACGTTGACCAAAACGTGCTCGAGGCTATCTGCCAAAAAGTTATTTCAGTTTGCCAAAAGCATAGTGGCCTTCCTTGCGTAAAAGAATCAGGCTCGACTGATGCAAATATTCCTATGTCGCTTGGCGTTCCTGCCGTTTGCGTAGGTGTTTATTCGGGATTCGGAGTGCACACGAGAGAAGAATATCTCGAAAAAGCAAGTCTTCCTATCGGCGCAAAAATAACTACTGAAATCGTTCTTGATTATTTTGATTAATTTAGTATAAATAAAAAACCGCTCTCGTCGAGCGGTTTTTTTATTTGTCTTTTTAAATGGGTGGATTTAAAAAGACGTTATCTAATATTTTTATACATAGGTCCATACGCTTTGCAAGCACGATAGTCTTTTCCTTCTTCGTCCATACCAAAAGCGTTCCATACCGCAGGACGATATATCTTGTCCTCGTCTACGTTATGCATACAAACGGGGATTCTAAGCATTGAACACAAAGTTATCACGTCTGCTCCGATATGACCGTATGAAATTGCGCCGTGGTTTGCGCCCCAGTTGTTCATTACGTCGTATGCCGATTTAAACGCGCCTTTGCCAGTTATTCTAGGAGCAAACCAGGTACAAGGCCAAGTGTAGTCCGTTCTCTTCCAAAGAGTATCGGTTACTTCGTCAGGAAGATTTACCGTCCAACCTTCTGCTATTTGCATTACAGGTCCTATTCCCTTCACAACGTTAAGTCTCATCATTGTTACGGGCATTTCCGCTTTAGTTACAAATCTTGAAGAATATCCACCGCCTCTAAAGTATCCCAAATCTGCATAAGGCCAAGTGGTTGCCTTCATACAAGCGTCGATATCTTCCTCAGTCATATTCCACCACTCTTTGATAACGTGATTGCCATTTTCGTCTATTGCTTCACCACAACCGTCAACACAGCAAGCACCAGAATTGATAAGATGGATAAATCCGTCGCTTTCTTTTGCTTTTCCTTCTATTTCATAACCGGTAACTCTTTTTACCGAATCACCAGACCAGTAAGTACGAACGTCGGCAAAAATTTGCGCTCTACCAGTCAAAAGTTTACCAAATAACATACCTACTGCATTTAACGTGTCGTTTTCAGTTGCAAGAATATAAGGTTCTCTTGCTCCGTTCCAGTCGAAGTTAGAGTTTAAAATTGACTCTGGGAAATCGCAGTTAGGATAAAAGTCCGTCCACTCACGTTGACCTTGGAAACCACCCGCTATTGCGTTATGGCCAACCTTTTCTTCTTCTGCAAAATCGGGAAGAGATTTGTTTCCGTTGAA
>JAZQYG010000107.1:0-2289 GCA_045633305.1 Clostridia bacterium
GCTCTTGCAGACAAAGACGTTGAAGGAGTAGAGGTTGAGGCAAAACGTCCTTCTAAAAGAATCGTTGCTTCTCAAAGAGTTATTCTCGAAGAGGAAAAAGCAGCAAGAGAAGAAGCTTTCTGGGCTGAAATGCAAGTTGGTGCAGTTGTAGTAGGTAAAGTTAAGAGATTCACCGAATTCGGCGCTTTCGTTAGTGTAAAAGGTTTAGATTGTCTTGCTCGCAAGAGTGAACTTTCTTGGACTAGAATAGAAAAACCCGAAGACGTACTCGAACTCAACGAAAAGTATGAATTTATCATCCTTGACGTAGATAGAGAAAAAGGCCGTATTTCACTCGGTTATAAACAACTTCAAAAAACTCCTTACGAAATTGCTAACGAACAACTCGCAATCGGCGACGTTATCAAAGGTAAAGTAGTTAGAATTGCTCCTTTTGGCGCTTTCGTTGAAATTATACCCGGTGTTGACGGATTAGTTCACATATCCCAAGTAACTCACGACTACATCAAAACTCTTGACGACGTTTTGAAGGTTGGCGATGAAGTTGAGGCTAAAATTATTAAAATCGACGATAAGAAAATCACTCTTTCTATCAAGGAACTTCTTCCTGAACCTGAAGTAGCACCCGCTAGTGAAGAAGGTGAGGAAAAAGAAGAAAAACCTGCTAGAAAGCCTAGAGAGAAAAAAGCTGTTAAATCCGACGATGCTACGCTAGAAAAGAAACCTGCTCGCAAAGCAAAGAAGGAAGATGACGGTCAACCTCACGAGTGGGTAGACCAAAATGCTGCAACTACCACTCTTGGAGACCTTTTCGCAGGAATCAACTTTGATTTCAAAGATGGCGAAGATAAATAAATAATTAGATAGTTTTTCGCAGTCAGAAATGACTGCGAAAAACATTAAAAAAGTTAGTCAATTCATTTGCATTATCTTAAAATTTAATGTATAATAGTTGAGTCGTCTGGGTGTGGCGCAGTTTGGTAGCGCGCATGAATGGGGTTCATGAGGTCGCAAGTTCAATTCTTGTCACCCAGACCACTTAAAAGGTACAAACTATGTTTGTACCTTTTTTTATTGCAACATATTTAATTTGCAATAGTATAAATTTTTACACGTGTCAAAATTTCTTGACATAATAATTAAATTGCAGTAAAATAATCTTTAGTAGGAGATAGACTCTTACAAAGGAGACTTTTATGGATTTATTTAAAAAATGTCGAGATTTTAAACTCGTTGACGAAATTAAAGCACAAAATATTTATCCTTATTTTAGAGAACTTGAATCTAAGCAAGACGTTGAAGTTATTATGGATGGCAAACGTCGTATTATGCTTGGTTCGAACAACTACCTTGGTTTAACAACCCATCCTGACGTAGTTCAAGCAGGACTTGACGCACTTAAAGTTTACGGTTCAGGTTGTTCCGGTTCACGCTTTTTGAACGGCACGCTTAAACTACATACCGAACTTGAAGAAAAACTTGCAAAATTCATAGGAAAAGAGGCTGTTACAACTTTTTCTACTGGTTTTATGTCTAACCTTGGAATTATAAGCGCTATTTGTTCAAAAGACGATTATATAATATCTGATAGAGAAAATCACGCAAGTATTTACGACGGTTGTAGACTTAGTTGGGCTAAAATGCTTAGATATCGCCATAGTGATATGGAAGACTTGGAGCGTCAACTCAAATCCGTACCCGAAACAGCGGGAATACTTATCGTTACCGACGGTGTATTCAGTATGGGTGGCGACGTTGCTAAACTTCCTGAAATCGTTGCTCTTGCTAAAAAATATGGAGCAAGAGTCATGGTTGACGATGCTCATGGACTTGGTGTTCTTGGAAAAGGTGGTAGAGGAACTGCTGAATTTTTTGGTTTAACGGACGAAGTTGATATCATAATGGGTACTTTTTCAAAGTCACTTGCTAGTATCGGAGGATATATGGCGGCATCAAGAGAAGTAGTAGAATACGTTCGTCATACCTCTAGACCGTTTATTTTTTGCGCGTCAATACCTCCTGCAAGTTGTGCTACGGCTATTGCAGCGCTAGAAGTTTTAGAAAAAAATCCGCAACTCGTTGAAAGACTTTCCTCACTTTCTTCATACGTTAGAAAAGGTTTAACTGAAAGAAATATAAAAATTCGCGAATCAGACACACCCGTGCCTACGCCTATCGTACCTATTTACACCTACGATACCGTTACAACGCTCACTATGAGCAAACTTTTATACGAGGCAGGAGTTTACGTAAATTCTGTATTACCCCCAGCAACTCCAGCAACTGAGT
>JAZQYG010000108.1:0-5240 GCA_045633305.1 Clostridia bacterium
TACCCACGAAGTGTGA
This sequence comes from Clostridia bacterium, assembly GCA_045633305.1. Classification (GTDB taxonomy): domain Bacteria; phylum Bacillota; class Clostridia; order Christensenellales; family RUG350; genus RGIG2224. The sequence goes on from JAZQYG010000108.1 coordinate 17, forward strand.
AAGAGTTCCAAGGTTTGCAAGAGCCTTCATTTGCTCTACCATGCCGTCTCTTTGGTCGTTAAACCACCACGCGCTACCAAATTGAATCTTTCCGGGAGTTAGGTCGGACTGGAAGTTGCCGAGCATAGTTCCAAGAGTGTAATTATCCTTGGGGTTAAGCGTATAAAGGATAGTTTTTGGCAGTTCGTCGGTTTGCTCTAACGAATCCATAAATTTAGCAAGGCACTCTGCAATATTGAGGTCGTTTATCGAGTCGAATCCTACGTCGGGACCAAGTTTTGCATACATCCTTGAATTGTTATTTCTAAGCGCTCCTATATGAAGTTGCATTGCCCAGCCAAGTTTAGAATATTCTTTTGCGCAAACTTGGAGCACAGCCGTTCTAAAGGCGTCTATTTCCTCTACGCTCAAAGTTTCGCCCTTAATCTTTTTGTCAAATATTTTAGACGCGTCTCCTTCTTTATACGGAACGCTTTCTAAAGCGTGGTCGGATATTCTACAACCCATTTCGTGGAAGAAAGCAATTCTTTCTTTTAGCCACTCGGTGAGTTCTTTATAGGACTTTATTCCTTGCGCGTTTATATAAGGAATAAAGGTTTCTTTGCCTATTTCTACCGCTTTATCAGGTCTAAAAGCGGGAAGAATCTTGGTCTCGAAATCTTTGAGTTTTGCGTGATACTCCAAACTATCGGCAGGGTCGTCAGTGGTACAAATAACTTCTACGTTTGCTCTTTTTATAAGTCCTTGCGCTCTGTATTCTTCTTTTTGAAGAAGTTCGGTTACTTTGTCCCAAATCTCATTGCAGTTTTTCTCGGACAAAACTTCGTCTATTCCGAAAAATCTCTTGAGTTCAAGATGAGTCCAGTGATAAATAGGATTGCCTATAAGCAGTGGCATAGTGCGAGCAAACGCGCGGAATTTTTCAAATTCGTCCGCGTCTCCCGTTATATACTTTTCGTTTATGCCGTTAGTTCTCATTTGACGCCATTTGTAATGGTCTCCGCCAAGGAACAAATCGTACGCGTTTCTAAATTTGTAGTTCTCTGCTATCATTGCGGGTGACAAGTGGCAGTGATAGTCGATTATAGGTAAGTTTTCTACTGCTTTGTAAAGTTTCTTAGCAACTTTACCGTGTAACATAAAATCGTCTTTAATAAAACTCATAACGTAACTCCATCTTTAAATATTGATATTTCTCTATATCCGTTAATTTCGTTCTTGGTGAGTTTGCCACTTGCAACCTCCGCTATAAAATCAACGAGTTCTTCAGATAAATCTTTGCCGTCTAAGGTTGGGCTTGCGTCAAAATCTACCCAAGAAGATTTTTTGTCCGCTAAAGCCTTGTTCGTTGCAATCTTCACCGTGGGCACTGCGCTACCGAGAGGAGTACCTCTACCCGTCGTAAAGAGTATTACGTGTACGCCAGATGCCATAAGGTTGGTGATTGCTACAATATCGTTACCAGGTCCAGTCAAAAGCGATAAACCGTTCTTGGTGAGTTTTTCACCGCACGAGAGCACGTCTACAACGGCGGACGAGCCTGCTTTTTGTACGCAACCGAGAGATTTTTCCTCAAGAGTGGTGATTCCGCCTGCTTTGTTTCCCGGAGAGGGATTTTCGTATATTACTTGTCCGTGACGCTTAAAATATCCTTTGAAATCGTTGATGAGAGCAACGGTCTTGTCAAAAACCTCTTTGCTCGTGCATCTCTTCATAAGAATTTGCTCTGCGCCAAACATCTCGGGAACTTCGGTCAAAATACAACTTGCGCCTTCTTTTATAAGTCTATCAGACGCGCGACCAACTAACGGGTTTGCCGTAATTCCGGAGTATCCGTCACTACCTCCGCATTTGAGCCCTACTTTGAGTTCAGACAAAGGAATATCTTCTCTTACGCATTTATCTGCGTTCTTTTTGAGTTCCTCAATAAGTTTTACGCCTTCGGCAATATCGTCGCTTGCGCTTTGGCAATTCAAGAACTTAACTCTATTATCGTCCCAACTGCCAAGAACTTTTTTCATTTCGTCGATATTATTATTTTCGCAACCAAGTCCAAGCACGAGCACACCACCTGCGTTTGGATGATTAATCATGCCTGCAAGTATCTTTTGAGTGAAAGACTGGTCGTCGCCAAGTTGAGAACAACCAAAAGGATGAGGGAAAGCGTACGCTCCCGTGAGGCTTGCGAGTTTTTCAGAAATTTTGTTAACGCATCCTACCGTGTTCACAATCCAAATATCGTTTCGAATACCAACGTCACCGTTTTCTCTTCTATAACCTTTGAAGGTGCGAGTCGACTTGGTTTCCCATATTTCAAACTCGGGCTCGTATACGTATTCAAGTTCGTCCGATAAATCGGTCTTTAAGTTGTGCGTGTGTACGTGTTCGCCCTTTTTGATATCACAAACAGCGTGTCCGATAGGATAACCGTATTTGATTACTTTGTCCCCTTCTTTTATATCAAAACGAGCGTATTTGTGTCCGTCTGCAAGGTTTACCTCTACGTTGTCTTTTGGATTAATCAACATATTTTTTTACCTCGGGGATAAGGTCTGCAAGATTTGCATCCCACAAAGATTCGTTGGTGAGAATCTCTTCTACGCTTGCGCTCTTCATAAATTCCATAACGGCTTTATCGTCGTTAGTCATATCGGTGCGATAAAACTCTATAAGTCTTGCAAATGCAAACACCAAAGTCTTAGGATATTCACCGAATCTCTTCTTGTATTCAAGAATAGAAGGAAGTACTCTTACTTTGAATTTGCTTACAGAGTTAAGCGCGATAGAAGAAAGATAATGCTTGATATAAGGATTATCAAAACGAGTTAATACGTCGTTTGCATATTGAACGAGTTCTTCTTTAGAAAGGTCGAGAGTTGGAATAATCTCGTCAAACACGCAACTCTTGATATGCGCGAGCATTTTTTCGTCGTCCATACAAGATTTAACGGTATCTAAGCCCGACAAAAGGGCGTGAGGTACGAGTGACGTGTGCGCGCCGTTAAGTATTCTAACCTTTCTCGTTCTGTATCTTTCAAGCAAGTTGGGGGTAACGATAACGTTAAGTCCTGCTTTTTTGAAAGGAATTTCTTCGTCGATTTTTTTGTCGGTTTGAATTACCCAAAGGTGGAAGTATTCCGAGGTGTTTACCATATTATCCTCATAGCCGAGTTCCATATCCTCTCCCTTGGGATAACCGGTGTTGATTCTATCTACGAGAGTAGAACAAAATACGTTTTCGTTTTCTACCCAAGCCTCGAAATCTGCGCCCAAAGACCAAAGTTTTGCGTAAGATAATACTGCTTTTTTGAGCATTACGCCGTTGATATCAATAAGTTCGCAAGGAAGAATAATGAATCCGTTGAGTTTACGTTCAAATCTTCTCTTTAAGAGCAAAGTGAGTTTAGCAGGGAAAGTTGCAGGAGGGGTGTCAGTCATTTTGTCTTTGTCGCTAAATACGATACCAGCCTCCGTAGTATTTGATATGATATAACGCATTTCGGGCTTATCTGCAAGAGCAAGATAGGACTCAAAATCTTCGTAAGGTTTTACACAACGGGTAATAGAGGTGATTACGCTCTTTTCTACTCCTTCTGCGCCACGAATAACGTGGGTGTAGTTGCAATTTTGCGCGCTAAGCATATCACACATACCTTTTTCGATAGGTTGAACGACAACGATACCTGCGTCAAAATCCGCTACGTCGTTCATTTTTTGAATCATCCAGTCACAAAAGCCTCTCAAAAATCCGCCTTCGCCAAATTGTATAACTCTTTCAGTTAGATTTTTCTTTTCAAAATCCGCTACTTTCATATATAGTTCTCCTATATTTTAATAAATTATTTTAAGTATATCACAATAGTGTTTAAAACACAATTAATTTAAATTATTATACGCCGTGTAAAATATATTATTTTTTGATTCGAAATAAATAATTTTGCTCATTACTCTTTTGCTTTGCGTCAACCAAAGTTTGCAACAAAGCCTAAAATTTAAAAAAGCCGAACGTAGTTCGGCATCTTTTAAAATAAATGTTTTTTCAAAGCGTTGAAGGCAAATCGCATTACGTTGATTCCAGCAGAAAACTTATTGATTCTCTCTTCTTTCGTTTGGATTTCCCATACTTGCTTTACACTCTTAAATTTATTAGCGGATAGAGAATTGCTACTCTTTCTGTATCTTACTAATACGTCGTTGATACCCTTTGCGGGTTTACCGTCACGCAGTAGCATTAACCACGTAGCGTAGTCTTGGCCCGACCGACGCGTAGACATCCTAAAATCGCCTTTCTTTTCTCTATCGATAATTACAGAAGAGGTGGCTATCATTGTGTTATGCAAAAGAAATTTATAATCGATACTCTCTTTTACTTTGCGCTTGCCTTTTAAAAGATTATCTTCTTCGTCTATCATCTCTATCGCAGTATAACTGAAAGCACAATCCCTTTCTTTCATTAATTTGAGTTGTCTTTCAGTTTTTTCAGGAAGCCATATATCGTCGCTATCCAAAAACGCAACGTATCTTCCCGACGCAAGTTCAAGAGCCTTGTTTCTTGCCTCTCCCGCGCCCATATTCTTTTCTTGCAAATGATAAACGATTTCGGGGTGCTCGCTCATATATCCTTTGATTATCTCGGCGGAATTGTCTTTTGAACAATCGTCAACGAGCACGATTTCAATATTTTTGTAGGTTTGAGCAAATATTGACTGCAAAGTTTTATCTAAAAATTTTGACGCGTTATAAATAGGCATTATAACCGATACGACGTCTTGTTTGTATTCTCTTTCCATACGACCTCTTATTTGTAAATCGAAGTGAGCCAGTGGGCGTATTTGTCACACTCGCCGGTAACAATTTCAAGATATTTTTTATGAATATGACTTGTTATCTCGCCTTTTTCTCCCGTGCCAACCGTGTATTTATCAACGGTATATATGGGAGTTATTTCCATAGCCGAACCACACAAAAAAGCCTCGTCAGCAGTATAGAGTTCAGTTCTATCAACGCTTCTTTCGCTTACTTTGAGATTGAGTTCTTCTTTTGCAATTTTTATAATCGTGTCCCTAGTTATACTTTCCAAAACGCTATCGGTTAATAAAGGAGTCACGAGTTCGCCGTTTTTAACAATAAACAAACACGAGCCCGGTCCTTCTGCAACTTTTCCGTTTTCATTAAGGAAAATCGTGGTATCGTATCCGTTAGAGATAGCCTCGAGTTGAGCCAT
>JAZQYG010000109.1:0-3923 GCA_045633305.1 Clostridia bacterium
GAACTCGTTGTTGGTGATAATCCTTTTATCGTGATACTCGACGGTGTACTCGACCCTCACAATCTTGGCAGTATAATAAGAGTTTGCGAGTGCGCGGGCGCAAGCGGAGTAGTTATATCAAAGCACCGCTCGTGTCAAGTAAACGAAACCGTTGCAAGAGTATCGGCAGGGGCGGTACAACACGTAAAAGTTGCCAAAGTTACCAACGTCAACTACGCTATTGAATTTTTGAAAGAAAAAGGCGTTTGGGTATATTCTGCGGATATGGATGGGGCAAGCATATACCAGACCGATTTAACTGGTCCTTGCGCTATCGTGATAGGTGGAGAGGGTGAAGGAGTTCACCAGACAACCAGAAAAATTTCAGACGGAATAATTTCTCTTCCTATGTTTGGAAAGGTCAATTCTCTTAACGCTTCAGTTGCAACGGGAATTGTCTTGTATGAAGTAGTAAGACAGAGATTAAACAAATGATAACCGACGAACAACTCGTAAAAAAAGCAAGAGAGGGAGATTCCCTTTCTGAAAACGAAATACTCGAAAGATACAAAGGAATCGTGCGTTCTAAAGCCCGTGGATATTATTTGTCGGGTGGAGAACTGGACGATTTGGTTCAAGAGGGTATGATAGGTTTATCTTCCGCAATAAACTCTTACGAAGAAAGAAAGGGTGCAAGTTTTAAGTCTTTTGCAATTCTTTGCATAAAAAGACATATATTCGACGCTATTCGTCGTGACTGCACCAAGAAAAATAGTCCGCTTTTTAATTTCGTCCCGATAGAATTTTTTATAAACCCCGAAGGAGACGAAAACAGTGCGCAAGGTAGAGAAATCGAGGCGGAAGGGGCAAATCCCGAAGAGATTTTTATAAAAGAAGAAAATTACGCTCAACTGGTAAAGAATATACGCTCCGCTCTTAAAGATAGCGATTACAAAATTCTTCAAACCTATCTTGAAGGCGCAACGTATAGAGAGATTGCCGAAAAGAACGGTTGTTCAACCAAATTCGTGGATAACGCCATACAACGCATCAAGAAAAAAATCTCCGCGCTTTTAAATGCGTGAGTTTTTCTTGTAAAAAAATATTTGTTGTGATAAAATATTGTTGAGTTAGCCAGACAGTCGCATCGAAAGATGAGGAAAGTCCGAGCACCGTAGGGCAGAGTGCCGGGTAACTCCCGGTGAAGGCGACTTCAAGGAAAGTGCAACAGAGATATACCGCAGCGTATGCTGTAAGGGTGGAAAGGTGAGGTAAGAGCTCACCAGCGTCCCGGTGACGGGACTGGCTATGTAAACCCCACTTGGTGCAAGAGAGGAGAGTGTTATGGTTGCCCGCCGACTCTCCACAATCGCTTGAACGTATAGGTAACTATACGTCTAGATAGATGGCTGTCAAATACAGAACTCGGCTTACAGACTAATCTCAACAAAAAAAGGTTGCTTTTGCAACCTTTTTTGTTTTAACTATAATTTTTGTCAAACTCGATAACGGCGTAATACTTTTTGTCGTAAGTGGCAAGTTTTTGGTTGACCGCTCTTATAACTTCGGATTCGGTGCACTCTATACCAAATGGCATCACCACGTCGAATATGACGTTAGTATGAGAAATTCCGCAAACTACTCTAAAGTCGTGAAGGGAAAGAGCGTTATTTATCTCTTTTAAGGTGATAGAGAGTTCTTCTTTCAAAAACTTCGTTTCGGGGTCGTTTACCGCAACTGGGTCTAGGTGGCACACCATTACGATACCCATATCTTTAGAAAAATCCCTTTCGATATTGTCCGATAGGTCGTGTGATTCCATTATATCTACACTCGAATCAACTTCAATATGAACGGTAGCAAAAGTTTTGGTTGGTCCGTAGTTATGAACGACTAAATCGTGAATATCGAGTATACCGTCGTAACTTTTGAGTTTATCTTCTATTTTTTGGACGAAATCTTTTTCAGGAGGAATTCCAACGAGTGGGTCAATCGTTTCTTTTATAAGATTGATTGCAGAGTATATAACGAATAGTGATACGAGTATTCCAAGATATCCGTCCAAACTTAATCCCGTTATAATTCCAACTATTGCGCATATAAGTACTACGCTAGTTGATATAACGTCGTTTCTACTATCCGTACTCATTGCGCGGAGAGCGTCGGAGTCAATACTTTTTCCAAGTCCTTTGAATACGTGAGAGAGTAGTAATTTGATGAGTATACCCGCTCCAAGTATTATACAAGTTAGACTGCTAAAATCCGTTTTTGAGCCCGTAGTAATTTTGTCTATCGAGGCTCTTCCCGTTTCTATACCGATATAAAGTATAACGAAGGCAACTATTAGACCCGTTATATATTCTATACGAGCGTGACCGTAAGGGTGTTCTTTATCGGCAGGTCTACCCGAAAGTCTGAAACCTATAAGAGTTATTATTGAGGTCATAAAGTCCGAAAGGTTATTAACCGCGTCTGCAATAACTGCAATACTTGCAGAAAGAAGACCTGCAATAAGTTTCAAAACGAAGAGGAAAAAGTTGGCGATAATTCCAAGTACACCCGAGGCAGTTCCGTACCTTCTTCTAACTTCTGGAGAATCGGTATTTTGATAATCTTTAATAAAAAGTTTTTTGAATAAATTTGTCATAGTTGTATTGTATCACATTAATAAAAAAAATCAAAGAATAAAGCCTAAAAATGAGTAAATAATTTGATTATGATTATTAATTTTATTCTATTATTTTTAATATCTTCGTCCATTTTGGTTTATTTAATACTCACTAAAAAGGTTCAATTGCTAAAAAAAGGTGATAGGCAAAATAAAAAAAAGTTTTATCAAGGAGAAAAAGAGGGACGAATCAAAGCAATAGAGGGTATGATTTTTGATTTCTCCGTTTTAGACAAAAAAGAAGAAAGGTGCAAAAATTTTAAAAAGGGAGAAAAACGTATCGAAATAAAGGATTACGGCGTGTTTTCTCTTTCCGTAACGCTGAAGGAAATGGATAATTTATCGGTATACGAAGTCTCTCACACCCATATCGTTCCACAATGGATTCAATGTTATTTAAAAAGAAAATCGGTAATTTCAATTTATAAAAACGGATATATAGAGTGCGTTGAAGGGAATAAAGTAGGTTTTTTATTATTTGGGGCAAAATCGGTAAAGGTAGAAAGGCGTCGAATATTATTTTCTCTTCACGACAAAGCCTATATAGCCTCCAAAGAAGGGGGTTTGCCTACTTTAAATTCAGTAAAAGAATTTTTGAGCATAGAAAAAAACCCTTTTTTTATTAAAACTCCCGACCAAAAACTGAACCTTTTTTTTAACGAGTGGCTTTGGGAGATTATCGTAAAAGAAAAAAAGAAAGATTTTGCTAGCGCCCTGCTTCTTTGCGCAATTAAACTTGTAACTGATACGGATAGTTGCAGAGGATTTTTGAAGAGCGCTTTTTTTGAAAAGGTAGAGGATAAATACAAATGGTGCGCTCTCATTTTGATATGCGAGGGCGAAAAAGTTTTTGATAAATCTATATTGCAAGAAAAGATAGGTAATAAAAAAGTGGTAGATTATATAAAAAACCGTATTTTATCTAATGACTCTACTTTTGAGCAAAAAGACTGTGCTCTTATAAGGCTATACGCAACGAGTGAATTTTCGCAGTTTTTGCAAAGCGCGCAAGAAAAAATTGACCTCTTAAATTTTATTGAACGTGAAAGAGAAAGATTGAATATAACGCGAGAGGAAATTTTGGCGCAAAAAGATAAATTTATATATACGTGTTTTAATGATAAAAACGCTATTGCCAAGCGCCTTGCAAATTCTCCCGTCAAAGAATATGTAAACGTGATAAATGAATATAATATTTTACGTTGCGCGCCTATTCCGAATTTTGAAACGGCTACGCTTTGTTATATTGCAATTCTGAAAAATTTGTATGGAATAA
>JAZQYG010000110.1:0-17502 GCA_045633305.1 Clostridia bacterium
GAGCAAAGGATATTTCATAACTGATTCAAGATACGCAGACGAAGTTAAAAGTGTGATTTCATCTGATTTCGAAGTAATAACTTCCAGTAAGACGGATGCGTTTGATATTATCAAGCAGTTGATTGAAGATAACGGTGTGAAGACGCTCGGATACGAGGACTCCACGCTATTGCACGTTGAATACCTCAATTTGGCGTCACTTTTTAGTGGTGTAAAGTTTGTTGGTATAAGTAACGTTATTAGCGCTATGCGTGCTGTGAAATCTGAGAGTGAAATTGAGAAAATTCGCGAAGCGACTCAAATATCAGACAAAGCGTTACTCGCTGTACAAAAAAATATAAAACTTGGAATTACAGAGCGAGAACTCAGAAATGAACTTGAGTACCAAATGAGACTTTTGGGCGCAGATGGCCCTGCGTTTGATTCAATAGTTGCATTTGGTGAGCATACGGCAATACCTCACGCGCACCCAGGAGATAAAAAACTTGAAAAAGGCGATTTTATCTTGATTGATTTCGGTGCGAAATACCAAAGTTATTGTTCGGATATGACTAGAACTTTTGCTTTTGGTGAACCTTCTCCGCAACTTAAAGCGCTTTATTCCTCCGTTCAGTTTGCGCAAAAATATGCTTTGAGTGGAATTAAAGCGGGACTTACTGGAAAAGAAGCAGATTCTTTTGCAAGAGAGTACTTAAGGGCGCGTGGACTTGGAGAATATTTTACTCACGGATGTGGCCACGGACTTGGATTAGATATTCACGAATACCCAAGTCTTGCAAAAAATAGCGAAGATACGCTATCTGAAAATATGGTTATTACCTGCGAGCCTGGTGTTTATATCAAAGGGCTTGGGGGAGTTAGAATAGAAGATACCGTTATCGTAAAAAATGACGGAATAGAAATACTGAATTCAGTAACAAAAGAATTATTAATATTATAGGAGGTCTTTATGGCACAAATAATGGCGGGTGATTTCCGTAAAGGAATAACCTTTGAAATGGATTCGCAGGTTATGATTATCGTGGATTTTCAACACGTAAAACCCGGTAAAGGCGCGGCTTTCGTTAGAGCAAAAGTTAAGAACGTAATCACTGGAGGCGTAATTGAACGTACGTTCAACCCTTCTGAAAAATTCGACCTTGCTCACATTGAACGTAAATCTATGATTTACTCTTACAATGACGGTGAGATGTATTACTTTATGGATGAGGAAACTTACGACCAAATTCCTCTTAACCACTCTCAAGTTGAAGATGCTCTTATGTTCGTAAAAGAAGATATGCCCGTAACGATATCTTTCTATAAAGGTTCTCCTTTCTCTGTTGAACCCCCGAACTTTGTAGAACTCGTTATCGCGCACACCGAACCTGGAGTAAAAGGAAATACTGCTCAAGCAGGAACTAAACCTGCAACGCTTGAAACTGGATACGTTATTCAAGTACCTCTCTTTGTAAACGAAGGTGAAACGATTAGAGTTGATACTCGTACCGGCGAATATATGTCTAGAGTATAAGTTAAAAATTAAAGCAATGCATTAGCATTGCTTTTTTTGTTGTTTTTAATAATTAGTCCCGTTGTTCTTGAACGGGACTTTTTTTATTGTCATAATAAAAAATGCTTGTACATATTTTATACTGTGGTTAGAGATATATTGTCAGAGCGGATAAAAAGAGTGATTGACTCCTTTCAAAATGAAAGAATAGAGGAAATAAGGATAACCGTTGGTGCGCCCATCTATTTATCAATAAACGGAAAAGCCTATTTTTCTAATTTGAAAGCAACTAAGAGCGACGTAGATTATACGTTAAGTTGTGTTACGAGGAATTCGATATATGCCGTCAATGACAATATGATAAAAGGTTTTATTTCTTACGATAACGGCATCAGAGTTGGTTTAGGTGGAGAATTCGTTTATGCAGGAGGGGAAATACGAACGATAAAAAACGTAAATTCAATAATTATTAGAGTCGCTAATAACGTTTACGGAATAGCGGACAAACTTATGAGTGATATAAAATCTGAAAGAGGAATAAATAACGTTTTATTGTTAGGCGCTCCGCTTTCGGGCAAAACAACGTTGTTAAGAGAGATTGCTCGTGTTTTAAGCGTTGAAGAGAAAAGAAAAGTTGTAGTCATTGATGAGAAAAATGAAATTAGCGCAACAAATAACGGTAAGAGTTATCTTGACGTAGGATATTGCACCGTTTGCGTTGGTGTAACTAAAAAAGACGGAATAGAAAGCGCAATAAGGAATTTATCTCCAGAAGTTATTATAACCGACGAAATTTACGGAGAAGAAGATTACGAGTGCATAAAAAGATGCTTAAAGAGTGGTATAAGCGTAATTACGAGCGTACACTCGATTAGCGTTGAAAAATGTGGATTTAAAGGACTGTTCGACGTTTACGTAGGATTATCGAACAATCCCGTTGGTGAGGTAAAGTGGATAAAACAAGAAAATGATTAAATTAGTTTGTTTAATTGTGATTTTAATATGTTCTTCTTTTGTTGGGTATTGCTTTTGTTTGCATTTTAGACAAAGAAAAGAATTATTTGAAGAAATGGTTTCAATAATTGATAAAATCAAAGAAGAAATATCATTTAAGAAGAGTTATTATGAAGAAATTTTATCAAAATTAAAAATAAGTAAAGAAATTTTGTCGGTTAAAAACAAGGAAGAAAAAGATAGGACTCCATTTTCAGAAGAGGAAAAGGAAGAGATACGTGATTTTTTTGATTCTTTAGGTAGTGCGGATTTAGATTGCGAGACCGAAAAAATAGCAGAATCAAAACGTAGGTTTATCTCTCGCGCGCAGAAAGCGGAAAACTTTTATAATAAAAACGGGAAATTGTCTATAAAATTAGGTATTTTGTTTGGAGTGGCTGTTTTTATAGCGTTTATTTAATATGGATATTAGTATTTTATTTAAAATAGCAGGTATAGGTTTAATAACGGCAATTATAAACGTTATATTAAAAAAGAGCGACAAAGACGAAATAGCAACTTTTGTAACGATAGCGGGACTAGTTATCGTAATGCTTATGGTTGTTGATATGCTCGGTGGACTGTTTGATAGTCTACGTTCGGTTTTTAGATTATATTGATGGACGTTTATAAGTTAATCGGGGTAGGAATAATAGGTGCATTTGCATTTTTGACTTTAAAAAATGCAAAAAGTGAAGCATCTGTATTTGTTTTAATTGCTACGGGTGTTGTTATGCTCATTTACGTTTTGAGCGGTCTAACAGACGTTGTGGAAACTTTTTCCACAATAGTTAATAAAACTGGACTGGATAACGGTTTGTTTGCAGGGGTATTAAAAGTAATAGGAATAGGGTATATCACGGAATATTCAGCAGGAGTATGCAACGACCTCGGCGCGGGGAGTATATCGTCTAAAATATTATTAGGTGGAAAAGTTGCAATTTTTATTTTGGCTCTACCTATACTTAATAAACTAGTTGAGATAGTAGTGAGTTTAATGCCATGAAGAAATCGCTATTGTTTATGATGCTTGTAGTCGTTATTTTGGTTGGGTTTAGCAACGTAGCGTATGCGGAAGAGAGCGTGGAGGATAAACTAAACGAGGCGTTAGACGGGCAACTTGACGAGTTGAATTTATCCGAGTTTGAAAGATTCGTAAAATCGCTTGAAAGTGATTATTTTAATGGTGAAATCAAGGAAACTATACGAAAATTTATAAATGGAGAAGAGGTTTTTAGTTTTGAATTAGTTGTACAAACATTTGGTGGAAAAGCCATAAAAGAGGCGATTTCTTGCCTTCCGATATGCGCAAGTATTATATTAATCGTCATTTTATCAAATACTTTAACTAAATTTTCTTCTAGAATAAATGGTAACGCAACCGAAAATTTAGTTAGGTTTGTATGTTTTTCAGCAATACTTGTTTTACTTTCGGGGTCGGTACTTTCTCTTGCTGAAGATATTAAAAACACCGTTTTGAATCTCGCTAATTTTATGAACGTAATTTTCCCCATTATGCTCACGCTTTTGCTAGTCGTTGGAGGTGGGACGAGCGTGGGAATTTTTTCTCCGTACGTCGCGATTCTTTCAACACTAATAATCAACGGAGTAAATGCAGTAGTTATTCCTATCTTTTTTGCTTGTTTTGTGTTGTCTGTAGTGGGAAATTTATCAGAAGAAGTCAAACTTGACGGAATAAGAAAATTCCTTAAAACTTTTTGTGACTGGCTTTTGGGATTAGGGTTTGGAGTCTTTTCCATTTTTTTAGCAGGACAAAGCATCACCTCTTCCGGTTTTGATAGTATTTCAATCAAGGCAACTAAATTTGCTCTTGGTAGTTACGTTCCTATATTAGGCGGGTATCTTTCGGACGGATTCGACGTTGTTTTAGCGAGTAGCGTATTAATAAAAAACGCAGTAGGAGTCACGGGGATTTTCGTAATATTTTTCAGTATACTTTTACCTTTGGTAAAATTGATTGTATTTACGCTTGCTTTAAAACTTACGGCAGGTTTAACGCAAGCCGTTGCAGATAAGAAAACTTCTGAACTTTTAAACGGTGTTTCCTCTACTGTTTCAATGCTAATTACGCTTTTACTTGGAATTGCTTTCGTTTTCTTTTTTGTACTACTTCTTATGGTATATACGGCAAACGTGGGGGTAATTTAATGTTCGGGAAATGGATTATGGGGATAGTAGGTATATCTGCTCTTGGTATTTTGGTTGATATTTTGGTAAAAAAAGGGGAAAGTGAAAAATATATCAAGGGAGTATTTGGATTATTTACTTTATTCGTGGTTGTTTCTCCGATTCCAACTTTCTTTGACAAGAATTTAGAATTTAATTCTGTTTTTGATTTTAGTGGAGTGAGTTATAGTTACGACCAAAATTTCAGTGATTACGTTTTTGAAAAACGATATGATGAAATCGAAAAGACAATTAGAGGTATCATTTTTGAAAAATACGAAGTGGATTCTGAGTCAAAGATATATTTTGTCGAATCTTGTCCAGAAAAAATTGACGTTGTCTATATTAATTTAAAAAATGTCGGAATACTGGACGAGGAGCAGAATAAACATATTATTGAAGAAACCCGACGACTCGTGTCGGATAAACTAAATCTAAAGGAAAATCAGGTGGTTGTCGGATGGCTGAGAGAAAGTTCGTAACTGATAAAAGAAAAGCAAAAAGAGAAAAACCTTTAATTTTAGAGAAGGTCTCTGGCGCGCTTGGGAAAATCAAGAATCTTAACGTGCTTCTTGGAATAATTTCCGCTTGCGTTGTGATTATGATTATAGCATCCGTTTTTACCGGTGGTAGTACAATAAAAAACGACGTTCAAAATAGCGATACTTCAACCTACTACGAACAAGTAGAAAATCGTTTGAGTGAGGTTTTGAGCAAAATAAACGGTGCAGGCGCGGTGAGTGTAATGATAAATTACTCGGGCTCATCTGAACTTATAACTGCAACCACAACTAATACTTCAATAGATAAAACTAGCGATAACGGAAGTTCGTCTAATAGAGTAACGGAGAGCAAAACGGAGAGTGTTTCTCCCGTAATTATACAAAAAAACGGTGAGGATACCCCTGTAATCGTCAAAGAAATATTGCCCGATATCGTAGGTGTTATCGTAGTTGCTGAAGGGGCAAAAGATATGAGCGTGAGAATAAATCTCGTTTCTGCAGTTCAAACGTTATTAAATATTTCTTCGGATAAAGTTGAAATATTCACAATGAAAAAATAATTATTTTTTGGAGGTCACTATGTCAAAGAAGAGAAAAATCGTATTGTTGTCGGTTATGGTGGTGCTTTTAGTTGTATCAGGCGTTATGAATTTTATGTTAACCGATACGTCTGCTGAAATTCCGTCAGCAAATGAGGACGCGCTTTCCGTGTCAAGTTTCTTTAGCGCGTTTAGAACGGATAGAGCAAGCACAAGAGAGCAAACAATGCTTGAACTTGATGCTATTATTTCTAGTCCTGATACCTCGCTCGAGGCAAAAACTGCGGCAGAAGAAATGAAACTAAAAATTTGCGCTAATATGCAAACTGAATTTGATTTGGAAGCGCTTATAAAAGCAAAAGGATTTAGCGAGGCGGTTGTTTCTGTTGGCTCTCAAAATATAAACGTTCTCGTAGGCGACGATTCTTTGGGTGCAGGAGAAGTTGCTCAAATACTTACCATTGTGACCGAAGAAACGGGTATTGCGCCTGCAAACGTAAAGATTACTCCTTACGGTGCATAATACTAATACAATTATAAAAAAACGTTTGTAAAATTCCGTGCGGTGTGTTATAATTGAATAAATAAAACCATCGCACGGAGGATTTATGTCTAAATCAAGCGCGTCAACTCGTCATTATGAAAATATACTGACGTCGATAGCAACCGTTTCACTATCGCAAATCGTAGGTGTCGTACCGCTTTCCTCTAAAAAAAGAGGTTTGTTCGGCTCTTCTAAAAGTCGTGCTTGCGGAGTAGAGGTATTTATCGACGGTGGTAAGGTTACTTTTGATATTTCAGTATGTGTTAGAAGTGAATATCGTGTGCCTGACGTAGTTTTTAATATTCAAGAAAAAATAAAAAAGGAAGTTGAAAACGCAACTATTTTTAAAGTTCGCGCAATCAACGTAAAGGTTGTAAAAGTAGTTTTTGCATCTTAACGAAGGATTATGAGTAGAAAAACATCAAGAGAAAACGTATACAAACTCGTATTTGAATATTTATTTAACAAAGACGCGGATTCGCCCAGTTTGGAATTAATGCTATCCGCACCCGACGTATCTTCTGACGACGCCGAATTTATTACGTCCGTTTATCGTGGCGTAATTTCTCATTTTGAGGAATTAACTTCGGTTATATCGTCTTGCGCAAGAGGTTTCGTTCTTGATAGAATTTATAAGCCCGACCTTGCCGCACTTTTGATTGCTGTCTATGAGATGACTTATACCGATACGCCTAAATTCGTTGCAATATCTGAAGCGGTCGAACTTGTAAAATCGTATTCTACCGAAAAGAGCGGAGCATACGTTAACGGTATACTAGCAAGCGTTTACAAAAACTTGGAGGACAATTCTAATGACTCAAATAATTGACGGAAAACTCGTATCGAGCGTATTTCGCGCTGAAATGAAGGAAGAATTTGAAAAAATTAAGAGCAAAACGGGTAAGGACGTAGGTCTTGCTGTAGTTCTAGTTGGTAATGACCCGGCAAGCGCTATTTACGTACGTAACAAAATTAAAGCATGCGAAGAGGTTGGCGTTAAGTCTTATGCATATAAACTTGATGAGAACACTCAAGAAGAAGAACTTGCTACACTTATAACTGAATTAAATAATGACGATAATATTCAAGGAATACTCGTACAATTACCTTTGCCTAAGCATATCAATTCGGAAAGAATTGTCGGTATGGTTAAAGACGAAAAGGACGTTGACGGATTTTCTGAAAGCAACGTAGGAAAATTAGTGCTTGGAAAACCTTGTTTCCGTTCTTGCACTCCTGCTGGAGTTATGAAATTGCTTGAATACTACGGAATAGAGATATCGGGTAAACGCGCTGTAGTAGTGGGAAGAAGTAATATCGTAGGCAAACCTATGGCAATGATGCTTTTAGAAAAAAATGCTACCGTTACTATATGTCATAGCAAAACTCAAAATATTGCTGAAATAACAAAAGAGGCTGATATTTTAGTTGCCGCGGTTGGACGCGCTCATTTTATAAGCGCGGATATGGTAAAAGAAGGTGCAGTTGTAATTGACGTTGGCATGAATAAACTTGATGGAAAAACGGTAGGCGACGTAGATTTCGCGTCAGTTTCGCCAAAAGCGTCTTATATCACTCCCGTTCCCGGTGGAGTAGGTCCTATGACTATAACTATGTTGATGGCAAATACTTTGCGCTCGGCAAAAAATGATTGATTCAAACGAAATAGTTTTACCTGTCGGAATAGTTTGCGGTTACGTTAAACGAATTTTTGACAGTGAAGAAATGCTTGATAACATAACCGTCCTTGGAGAGGTTAGCAATCTCCGTTATTTGGGCGGTTATGCCTATTTTAATTTAAAAGATAGCGACGGACTTTTGCAGTGCGCGTGCTTTGGCTTGCCTAAAAATGAAATACCGAAGGACGGAGACAAAATTTTTGCGAAAGGAAGCGTATCTTTTTATCAAAAGGGTGGGAAGTTAAGTTTCGTCGTAAAGAAAATATCGTATACTGGAAAAGGGGAATTACTTCTTCAATATCAACTACTCAAAGAGAAATTGCAAAAGGAAGGACTTTTTGATGATGAACACAAGAAACAAATACCTCGTTTTCCTAAATCCGTTTGTGTAGTTACTAGCAAAAGTGGTGCAGTTATCAAAGATATCGTACGTACGATTCGCAATAAAAATACCAAGATTGATATTTCTGTCGTAGATGCAAGAGTCCAAGGTGAAGGCGCGGTAAGGGATATTGTGAAAGGACTTGCTCTTGCCGATAAAACAGGTGCGGACGTAATTATATTAGCAAGAGGAGGAGGTTCGGTTGAGGATTTGTCTCCTTTTAACGACGAGAGCGTTGCTAGGGCTGTGTATAGTGTCAAGACTCCCATAATTTCCGCAGTGGGTCACGAAAGTGATTTAACTTTGACTGATTTCGTTGCCGACGTCAGAGCCTCAACCCCAACGGGAGCAGGAGAAATAGTTTCGTACAACGAAAACGAAGTTAAAGACTACGTTTTAAAGACTGTTTTGAGAATATATTCCGAAAGTTTGGAGATTTTTGATTCTAAATACGAAAAAATTAAGTATTTAATCAATAATTTCTCGGTAAAATCGGGTTATTTTTATGAGAAAAACAAAAATAGATATTTAGACGTTTTAAATAGAATAGTTTTTGCCGTTAAAGATAATTTTGAAAAAAAATATCAAAAAACAGAATTATTGCTCCAAAAAATTAATACGTCAAACCCCATAAAAGTGTTACAAAAAGGCTTATATAAAGTTTATTTTGAAGATAAACCGCTAGATGACGTTAAAAAAATAAAAGTAGGCTCACAAATAAAGTTTGAGTCTTTAGAAAACGTAGTAGAAGCCGAGGTTGTTTCGGTAAAAAGCAAATGCAAAACGGAAGGTGAAAGATAATGAATCTTGAACAAAATTTATCTAAACTTGAACAAATAGCAGATAAACTTGAAAAAGGTGAGGTTTCTCTTGATGAAAGTTTAAAACTTTTTTCAGAAGGAGCAGAGCTTGCGGAAAGTTGCTTAAAAGAACTTTCGGAAGGTAAAGGAAAACTGACGCAAATTAAAGCGACTCTCGACAAAATAACGGAGGAGAACTTTGATGCAGACGACGAAATTTGACCAAGATTATAAATTTGCAAAAGAACTTTTTGAAAGTTATCTTGGTGATTATCTAGAAAATCTTTCGGATATTCCCGAACCTGTTTTAAGTGGCATAAAATACGCGCTTTTAGGGGGAGGAAAAAGATTAAGACCTTGTCTTGCTATACTGACTGCAAAAATGTTTGGAAGTTCCGTTGAAAAAGTTTTGCCTGTATCTTTAGCGATTGAAATGATTCATACTTATTCTTTGGTTCACGACGATTTGCCTTGTATGGATGACGACGATTTAAGACGAGGTCAACCAACCGTTCACAAAAAATTTGGCGAAGGTATGGCGGTTTTGATAGGTGACGCTTTGCTTAATCTCAGTATTGAAGTGCTTGCTAGTTGTTCAGAGCAATTAGGAAAGGATTTTGCAAAAATAGTTAGCGTTATTTATTTGAATTCTGGCGCAAAAGGTATGATTGCTGGTCAATGTGTAGACCTTGAGTCTGAAAACGGCGCAAAACCTACGGAAGAAGGTGTTAAATATTTGCATCTACACAAAACGGCGTGTTTGATAAAAGCGCCTATCGTATGTTCGGCAATTTTAGCGGGAGCAAAAACCGAAGAAATAAAAGCGCTTGAAGTCTTTTCAGATAATTTAGGTCTTGCTTTTCAGATTACAGACGACGTTTTAGACGTTGTGGGAGATACTGAAACGCTCGGCAAAACGGTTGGTAGTGATGAAAATAATGGAAAAATGACCTATCCCGCGGTGTTTGGACTTGAAGGTGCGAAAGAACTTGCTTTAATTCATATAGGATTAGCAAAGGGCGCATTAGAAGGTTTTAACAATTCCGAAAACTTAGTTAAACTTGCTGACTCTATTCAAAATAGAAGAAAATAAATTGAAATACAAGGAAATATAGTGAAATATTGCTATTTTTTCGCATATAATATTTCGGATAAAGTCTTTTCAAGCAAAATTGCAATATATTGAAAGTTGATTTTTTTTATCCGATATGATAAAATAATAATACGGTGGTGCAGTATTCTAGTCGGATACACACGTTTTGAAGACGGGGTTAAAATACCGTAAAAGGGCACATCGATGAAGTTTCTGGTGCTGGCTTTTGTTGCCCAAACTTGGGCTGGTGCTGGGAGTTAAGATTTATGGACGTCTTGTAATGGCATACAAGTAGCGCTCCATAAGTCGTGGAGACCCGACTCGGTGGTAACTTGATTACTACTGACCGGGATTAAACCTGCATTGCGGTTAAATAACTGTGTGCAGAGTAGCCTGTTTTGAGTGATTGTGGTGGATATAGGAACACGAGCGATTGTCGTTGGCCGATGACAATCCGTTTGATTGCCTGTTGAAACCTCAAGCGCAAAAGAAACTAAGAACGTGATTGTATCTGAAAAGGAAATCTTCTAGACTGTTCTTATCGAGACGTATTGGGGATTATAGTGTGCTCTTAGAGGCAATCCAGTTAAACTTACGGCGACGGAGTTGTATTTCGTGTAATAGGAAACTTCTTGCTCGGCGACGGCAAGTTGCGAAGTAGGGAAATCCCACTGGACCGTATGGCGCAAGGTTTACTCAGTGCGTTGCCACCGTATAATTTTTTCTAGGTGTAATAATGAATCGAGAAAACAAATCTCAAACTGATATAAATTCTGACAAAACTGAAACTTCAACTAAACCTGCGGAAAGAGTAGAGCGAAAATCCAAAAAAAACAATCAAAAAATTTGGGTTTTAAAAGTTACCATTCTTACTTTTTTGTTAACTGCGGTTTTCATGTTTTTATCCGATTTGACTATGAGTACAAGTACTCTTGTGGTCGCAATTCTAGTAGTTCTGTTGTTAGTAGTAATTAACATTATTTTTGATGCTATCGGCGTTGCCGTTACCTCTTGTGAAATTGCGCCTATACTAGCAATGTCCGCAAGAAAAGTGCCTGGTAGTAAAAGGGCTTTAAGTTTAGTTAAAAATGCGGACCGCGTATCTAGTATTTGTGGAGACGTAATAGGTGATATTTGTGGTATTGTAAGTGGTGCAAGTAGTGCGGTTATCGTAGTTAAAATATTGATGTTAAACCTTGGAATAGGAGAAACTCTACTAACTATACTAGTTAGTAGTATAGTTGCAGCTATTACGGTAGGTGGAAAAGCGCTAGGCAAAAGACTTGCTATAACTCATAGTAAAGAATTTGTATTGTTTACGGCAAAACTCCTATCTGTTTTCGGTGAAGGAAAATCCAAATGACAGATTTTTTAAAGAATCCAAAATTAACAAAAGAATTAAAAGAATTTGATATTCCTTCGCTCAGAAATTTGGCGGAGGAATTACGTTTAAAAATAATTGATTCAGTTATAGAGTGTGGTGGTCATTTGTCTTCAAGTCTTGGCGCTGTTGAACTTATAATAGCGTTGCATTATGTGTTTGATTTACCAAAAGACAAAGTAATTTTCGACGTTGGTCATCAAGCGTATGCGCATAAGTTACTTACGGGAAGAGCGGAAAACTTTGAAAAAACTCTTCGTAGACTAGGGGGCGTTGGTGCTTTTTTAAAAAGAACGGAGAGCGAGTACGACACTTTTACTACTGGACATGCAGGCAATTCTCTTTCTCTTGGCATGGGTATGGCAAGAGCGCGCGATATAAAAGGAGAAAAGCACGAAGTAATTTCCGTTGTTGGTGATTCCTCTTTGACTAACGGTTTGAATTTTGAGGCTATGAACGACTGCGGAAGTAAACCTACTAAACATATCGTTGTTTTGAACGATAATAATATGTCTATATCAAAAGCAGTAGGCGCTGTTTCATCAAAATTAACCACTTTAAGACAAAACGTATTCTATAAAAAGGTGAAAAATAAACTAATCAACGTTGTTGGAGTAAAAGAAAACACCGCTAACTTTTATTTGTTACGTAAATTCAAAAATAGTTTAAAATATATGTTTACAAACGGAGTTCTTTTCGAAGAATTTGGTTATAAATATTTCGGTCCTGTAGATGGACACGATTTAGAAGAACTTATAAATTGTTTTCGTCTAGCAAAACTCGAAGAAGAGCCTGTAATAATACACGTAGTTACTAAAAAGGGTAAAGGTTGCAAGGAAGCGGAGAATCAACCCGACGTTTTTCACGGAATATCAAGTTTAATTGCTCCTAAAAAAGAAGAAAAACTTTTTTATTCTGATTTCTTGGGCAAAAAATTAACTGAAATGGCAAAAAAAGATTCTGAAATTGTTGCTATTTGCGCAGGTATGCCCGACGGTACGGGATTAAAACAGTTTCAAAATAATTTTCCTAAAAGGTTTTTTGACGTTGGTATAGCTGAAGAGCATGCTGTTTCAATGGCGTCAGGGTTTGCGTGTGGTGGTTTAAAACCTTACGTTTCCATATATTCTACCTTTTTGCAAAGGTCTTTTGACCAACTTATTCACGACGTTGCAATACAAAAATTACCAGTTAGAATTTGTGTTGATAGAGCAGGTATAAGCGGTGAAGACGGAGAAACGCATCAAGGTGTTTTTGATATATCCTTTTTATCTATGATACCTGGCGTGCAAATATGGGCGCCCGCAAACTTTAAAGAATTTGAGCGTATGCTTGAATTATCGTTAAATATTGATAATCCGTTGGTGATAAGATATCCAAAAGGTTATTGCGAAGGCTCGGATTTCGGTGAGTTTAAACCGGGTAAATGGGGTGTACTGACTCAAGGAAAACATGACGTTACTTTGATTGCAAGTGGACCAGCGATGCTTTCAGAGGTGGAAAAAGCAAAGATAATACTCAAAAGTCAGCAAGTCGAAGCGCGTGTCGTTAATGCATCTACAGTTAGTCCTATTGATGAAGAATTTCTTTCGACTTTATCAAACGAAAAGGTCGTCGTTATAGAAGATAACGTAAAAAGAGGGGGACTAGGAGAGGCTATTTCATCTTTCGTTATAGATAATAAAATCTCTGCAAAACTTAAATGCTTAAATCTTGCTTCGAATTTTATTCCGCAAGGGAAAATCTCAGAACTTCAAGAGAAATTTGGGCTATCGGGCGAAAAAATCGCAAATAAAGTCCTTGAATTTATTAAAATTCAATAAAATGATTGAATAATTATTCAAATTGTTGTATAATTATCGTGCTATGAATATAGGAATTTTTGCAAATCATAATAAGATAGGAGCAAAAGAGAGCGCTCAAAAGGTAAAAAGTCTCGTCGAAAAATACGGTGGGACTGCTTTTGTTTTTCCAAGTTCAGCAAAAGGTTCCGAGCTTTCTAGTGAAACGGCGCGTGAAATTATTCAAAATTCGGATTTATTGATTGTTTTAGGCGGAGACGGCACGATAATACGTCTTGCAAAAATTGCCTCCTTGTTTAATTTGCCTATACTTGGTATTAACCTCGGTAGATTAGGGTTTTTATCCGAGGTAGAAAACGAGGACCTTGACGGCGCAATTTCTAAAATTATTTCAGGTAATTATACAGTAGAAGAGCGTTCAATGCTGAAAATTTCTTGCGGTGGCAACGACTACGTTTCTCTTAACGAAGTTATGCTTGGAAGATACAGTCAACGAATTATTAGTTCTGAACTTTATATAGACGGTAAATTTTTCTTTAATTATTATGCCGACGGACTTTTGGTTTCAACGTCCACTGGTTCAACTGCATATTCACTTTCTGCGGGTGGTCCTATACTTTGTCCGGGTGTTAAAGGTATGGTTGTTACCGCAGTTTGTCCTCACTCGCTATATAATCGTTCGATAGTAGTTGCTGATAATCAAAAAATAGATTTAGTAGTATCTGATAAAAGTCCGGCAGCCATACTCATGGTTGACGGGGAATATAAATGCGAACTTTGCGCAAAAGATAGAGTTTCGGTTTCTTTGTCTGAAATTAGAGCCCGCTTTGTCCGTCTTGAAGAATACAACTTTTTCACAAGGCTTGCAGGAAAATTAAACAAATGGAGCAATTCTTCGGAGGAGTAGTATGACGAAAGCGCAAAGATTATCAAAAATCAAAGAAATTATATTAAAAAATGATATTGATACACAAGGAGAGCTTGCCCTTGCTCTTAATTCATTAGGTTTTAAGGCAACGCAAGCAACGGTTTCAAGAGATATCAAGGAACTTGGTCTTATTAAAGTTCCAACGATAAACGGCAAGTACAAATATTCGCTTGCAAGTGATACGGAAGAAACGAAAAGCATTTCTTCTAAAATTTTGAACGTTTTTTGCGAATCGGTTATTTCTATAAATTATAGCGAAAATATTATCGTAGTTAAGACTTTAAGCGGTAGTGCAAATGCAGCTGCAGCCCTTATTGACAAATTAAACGTTCCCGAAATATTTGGTTGTATTGCTGGTGATGATACCATAATGGTTGTGGTTAGTTCGGTCGAAAAAGCGCCCGAAGTTGCGGATAAACTTCGTAAAATAGTACACGTTAGATAATGCTTACAGGAATTAATATTGCAAATATAGCCCTTATACAAAAACTTAGCATTGATTTTTCAGAAGGGCTCAATATATTAAGTGGTGAAACGGGTGCAGGTAAGTCGATTATTATTGACTCACTCAATTTCGTTTTGGGCGAAAGAGCAGATAAGACGCTAATAAGACACGGTGAAAACTTTGCCGAAGTTGAGGCGTCTTTTTATTTTGGAGATAACGAAAACGTAATAAAGGCTCTTTCTGAAATCGGGGTTGATGGAGAAGACGGTGTTGTTATAATAAGAAGAACTTTGAATATTTCTGGAAGAAGTGACGTCAAAATTAACGGTCGTACGGTAACGCTGTCTATGTTGAAATCGGTTAGTAGCCTTTTGTGTGATATCCATGGTCAACACGAACACCAGTCTTTGTTGAAGGTTGGAACGCATATTAATATTTTGGATTCTTTTGGTGAATTAGAGATTAAAGATGTAAAAGGCGAGTTTTTAGAGTCGTATACTGAATACAAAGAAGTTTGCTCAAAGCTTTTCGAAAAAGGAAACAAAGAGGCGCAAGCAAGAGAACTCGATATGCTTGAATATGCGATTAAAGAGATTGATTCGCTTGAATTATACGAAGGATTAGAAGAAGAAATCATCTCAGAGCGTACGAAATTCCAAAACGTTGAAAGATTGATTAACGCGGTTGGTCTCACTGGCGAACTTTTGAGCGGAGGAGAAGAAAATAACAGTTTGGATTTATTCAAACGCGCGTATTCTAATTTATCAAGCGTAGAAAAATATGATGCCGAACTTTCGCCGTTGATTGAAAGAATTGAAAGTTTGAGGATTGAACTTGACGATTTAATTACAACTTTGTCCGACGTAAAAGACGGCTATGAGTTCAATGGCGAAAGAGCGGAAGAAATTGAGCGAAAGTATGAAATTTTGAAGAATTTAAAGAGAAAATACGGCTCAACCGTTTCTGAAATAATTAGTTATCGCGAATACGCTCAAAAAAGAAAGGACGAAATTCAGTTCGACTCTGAAAATATAGAAAAACTTGAAGAAAGCAAAGGAATACTTGAGGATAGACTATATAAATTAGGTGTTAATCTTTCACGAAAAAGAAAAGAAATAGCAAAAAAACTTGAACAAGCAATTTCTTCTGAACTTTGTGAACTTAGCATGAGTGGTACACAATTTAGCGTGAATTTTGAAGAAATTCCATCAAAAGATGCTCATTTGGAAAGGTTAACCTCAAATGGCTACGACGTGGTTGAATTTTTGATATCGCCTAATAAGGGAGAGCCATTAAGACCTTTATCAAAAATTATTTCTGGTGGCGAAATGTCTAGATTTATGCTTGCGCTCAAAGTAATTTTTGCCTCACTTGATGGAATCGGCGCGCTAGTATTTGACGAAATTGATACTGGAATAAGCGGAAAAGTTGCTTTCGAGGTAGCAAAGAAATTATATAAGATTTCACGTATGGCGCAAGTTATTGCCGTTACTCATCTTCCTCAAATTGCCGGAATTGCCGATATGAACTATCTTATTGAGAAAAAGACTGAAGGTGATTCTACGAAAACTTACGTTCACGCTTTATCTGAAGAAGATAAATTAAAAGAGATATCACGCCTTTCTGGTGGAGTTGAAAATTCGGACAAAGGATATTCTCACGCCCAAGATTTGATAGAAAGTTTTAAAAATTTCAAACAGAGTTTATAATTTAGGAATAATTTTCTTTACTGAATCAAAACTAATTCCTTGTATGGAGGAGTTTTATGAAGGTAAAGAAAATTTTTTTATCAACAGTTTTAATATTATTGCTCATTGTAACGATTTTTCCCGTTGCGTTTGCAGAAGAGGTAGAATACGTTTATCTTGGAGGTAATCCCATAGGAATAGTCTTGGAAGAAGAAGGACTCTTAATATGTGGTAAAAACGAAGTCGTTACTGATTCTGGAGCGCAAATTCCTTCTCTAGATTTAAATATTTTGCCAGGTGACCATCTTATAAGTATAAATTCCGAACCTGTAAATACAATTTCCGACCTTGCGAGGGTTTTGAAAAAAGTAAAACAAGAAGAAGAGGTTGTTTTGGGGATAAAACGTGGTCAAGAAATTATATATTATAACTTACTGCCTGCAGTTGAATCGTTGACTAGAAATAAAAAACTAGGTCTTATTATTCAAGAAGGTGTTTCGGGAATAGGAACGGTTACCTACGTTAGAAAAAACGGCAGATTTGGCGCGCTTGGACATAGCATAGGGGATTCGAATAACAAAATTCAGATTGGAAAGATTTTTGATTGTAGAATAATCGATTTAAAACTTCCTAAACACGGCGAAGCGGGCGAACTTAGAGGAATCTTTGATAAAAAAGGCGCAAGTATAGGCACGTTAGATAAAAATAACGATTTTGGAATATTTGGCAAGACTAATTCGACTTCTTTTGATATGATAGAAGTACGACTCGGTAATAGAAATATAGTAAAAGAAGGTAACGCCTCTATATATACGTGCATAGATGGTGAAAAACCTCAAAAGTACGAAATTGAAATAGTGAAAGTAAACACTCAAAATAAACCTGGAACAAAAAGTATGGTAATAAAAGTTACGGATAGTAGGCTTTTACAAGAAACGGGTGGTATACTTCAAGGTATGAGTGGTAGTCCTATCGTTCAAAACGGATATTTAGTTGGCGCGGTTACTCACGTATTTACGAGTGATTCGACAAAAGGTTACGGAATT
>JAZQYG010000111.1:0-2515 GCA_045633305.1 Clostridia bacterium
TCCCTATCGTACTCCACGGTTCTTCTTCAGTTCCCCAAGATTACGTAGAAATGGTTAACACCTTCGGTGGAAAGATGCCCAACGCTATCGGCGTTCCCGAAGAACAACTCCGTCAGGCTGCTAAACTTTCAGTATGTAAGATTAATATCGACTCTGACCTCAGACTCGCTATGACCGGTACTATCCGTAAATTCTTCGCTGAACACCCCGACAAGTTCGACCCCAGAGAATACCTCAAACCCGCTAGAGCAAACATCAAAGAAATCGTTAGACACAAACTTATCAACGTTCTTGGTTGCGCTGGCAAGGCTTAATCAAATAACTAAAAGCGTCGCTTGCATGCGACGCTTTTTTTATATCTTAACGCCAAATAAGGCAAAAATTAATATTTTCCCTCAAATTCGTTTACAAAAAATTTTTTATATGCTAAAATACTTATTACATAAAGGCGATGAAGAAAAGGACACTTGACGGCGTCTTACAGAGAAGTGGCGGTTGGTGCGAGCCACAGATTAAATCAAGCGTTTGTAGTTTCCGAGCCGAAAGGAAGAAAGCATTTGCAAGTAGAACCTTTCCGTGATTGCTGCGTTAACGTCATAGGAATTATAAGATTCCAAGAGTGGTGGATTTTTCCACAATTTGAGTGGTACCGCGGGTGCAAAAGTTGCTCGTCTCAAAGTAATTAACTTTGGGGCGATTTTTTTTGCCCGATAGGAGATTATTTATGAAAAATATGCAAGGACTTGACGTAAAAATCAAAGAAATGGCTCGTCGTATTCGTGAACTACGCGAAATCGAAGGGCTTACCTCTATTGAAATGGCTGAAAAAACCGGCTTAACCGAGCAAGAATATCTTGCTTGCGAAAACGGAGACAAAGATTTGAACTTTGCCTTTCTTTATCGTTGCGCTATCGCTTTAAACGTCAACGTTACCGAAATTATTGAAGGTTACAGTCCTAAACTCAAAGGTTACACCGTAACGAGAGCAGGAGCAGGTCAACAAACGGCTCAAGCGCACGGCATGACCTACTTTAACCTCGCCTACGCTTTCCAAAATCGTATTGCAGAGCCTCTATACGTTCGTAGCGTTTATAGAGAAGAGGCTCAAAACTCGGATATAGAGTGCACTACTCACGCAGGTCAAGAGTGTGATATCGTTATAGACGGAAATTTGCTCGTTCAAGTTGGTGAACACAAAGAAGTTTTAGGCCCCGGAGATAGTATCTATTACGACAGTGACGTTCCTCACGGTATGATTGCAACGGGTGGCAGAGATTGCACCTTTTACGCTATCGTGCTCAATCCCACGGGAGAACCTATTCCCGAACTTTCTCATACCAAAATTGCAAATGAAAAAGTATCCGCTCCCCGCAAAATTGATAACAAAGAGCGCATATATCACAAATATTTCGATATCGTAGAAAACGAAAAGGGTACTCCCCTTTCTATCAAATTCAAAAATACGGACAAATTTAACTTTGCTTTCGACCTCGTGGACGCCCTCGCTGAACGTGAACCTGATAAACTTGCTATGCTCCACGTTTCCAAAGATAAAACGGTTAGAAGATTCACCTTTGCCGATATCAAAAAGGAATCTAACCGTACGGCTAACTACCTTAAATCACTCGGTATCAAAAAAGGCGACAAGGTAATGCTCGTTTTGAAGCGTCACTACCAGTTCTGGTTCACTATGATTGCTCTCAACAAAATCGGCGCAATCGCAATACCTGCAACCAACCAACTCCAAGTACACGATTTTGAATACCGTTTTCAATCGGCGGGAGTAAAAGCAATCGTTTGTACGGCAGACGGTGACACCGCTCTTTCTGCGGAAGAGGCGTCCAAAACTTGTCCCGACCTCACCCTCAAAATTATGGTAAACGGCTCTCGTGAAGGTTGGCGCAATTTCAACGAAGAGTATACTATGTATAGCACTCACTTTGAAAGAAGTGAGGATTCTCCTTGTGGTGACGATTTACTTTTGATGTTCTTCACCTCGGGAACTTCTGGATACCCAAAAATTGCCGCTCACAATCACAAATATCCTCTCGGTCACTTCCATACCGCTAAATACTGGCACAACGTGGACCCCGACGGACTACATTTCACTATTTCAGACACCGGTTGGGCTAAATCAATGTGGGGTAAACTCTACGGTCAATGGCTCGCTGAAGGCGCAGTATTCGTATACGATTTCGACCGCTTTGACGCGTCTGATATACTCCCTATGTTCGCAGAGCATAAGATAACTACTTTCTGCGCGCCTCCCACTATGCTCCGTATGATGATTAAACAAGATATTTCGCATTACGACTTATCCTCTGTTAAACACATGACTACGGCGGGTGAAGCGCTTAACCCCGAGGTATATCATCAATTCGAAAAACTCACGGGCTTACAGATAAAAGAAGGTTTTGGTCAATCCGAAACGACTATGATAATAGGTAACCTCACCGGCTCTACTCACAAGATAGGCTCTATGGGTAAACCCTCCCCCACTTACGACGTACGCCTC
>JAZQYG010000112.1:0-3314 GCA_045633305.1 Clostridia bacterium
TTTTCCAAGAATATAATATTCTTAACGAGTTTACCGTTGAGCAAAATATTTCTTTGGCTCTTCAACTTCAAAGCAAACCCAACGACAAAAAAGCGGTTAACGAACTTTTGGAAAAGGTTGACCTCAAAGGTCTTGGTAAAAGAAAACCGAATACCTTGTCTGGTGGACAAAAGCAGAGAGTTGCTATTGCTCGTGCTCTTATAAAAGAGCCTGAAATCATTATGGCGGACGAACCTACGGGTGCTTTGGACTCGAATACGGGTAAACAAGTGCTCGATACACTCAAAAAACTTTCTGAAACCAAACTCGTAGTAGTCGTATCACACGATAGAGAATTTGCAGAGCAGTACGGTGATAGAATTATCGAACTCAAAGACGGTCAAATTCTATCCGACGTATCCAAGGCGTACTCAACTCCCACTTCTATTAACGAAAACGTTCAAGTAATATCCGACGATACCATATCTATTCGTAACGCTGAAGATATTACCGAATCCGACGTTAAAAATATAGTTGCTATGCTCAAAAAGAATAAGGGTGAGGCGATAATTACTGCAAGCAAGAGAGAAATTCCCGACGTAAAACGCGCTTGTAAAATTAACGAAGACGGACACAAAGAGTATTTCAAAGATACCACCGACGTAAAAATTAAGGAATACGACGGCAAGAAAACCAAATTTATCAAGTCCAAACTTCCCGCGTCTCACGCATTTAAAATGGGTGCTAGCGGACTAAAAACTAAACCTATAAGACTTGTATTTACGATATTTTTGTCCGTAGTTGCATTTTTGATGTTTGGCGTTGTATCAACCTTTATGCTTTACGACCCCAACTATTCAATTTCCGAGGCTATGGCGATTGCTGATTATCCCAGTATGACGCTTTCAAAATATTACGTTGCTATTGATAAAAGTATAAAAGTCAATAATGCAACGGGAGAGGAAACCCTTAATCATCAAAATGAAAGAGAGTTCTCTACTTTGTTCGGTGCGCAAGAACTTGCAGACAAAAATGCTCTTGGTCAAGGAGATTTTGCAGGTGTTTTCAATTTCACGGACGAAAAGTATTCGGGCAATAATAGCCGTTATTCGATAATGCTCGTTAGTGGCACAAATTCCGTAGTTCCTAACGTTTCTTCTACGAAATCTTCTTATTACCCGGTAAGTCAAATTTTTGGTTTTACCGATTGTGGCGCGGACTACATGACGAGAAACGGATTCACTTTAGTTGGAGCGGGTAGATATCCCGAAAACAAAACTGAAGTTGCTCTTCCTGAATATTTAGTTAAACTTTTCGTTGAAACCGAGGGTAGTGGAATTGAAAAAGTTGAAGATATTATCGGTAAAAAGATTAAGTTCTCTGGTTGCAACGCTATAAACAATAATGATTCCTTTACCGTGGTTGGCGTATATAACGTAGGTTCTATTCCCTCAAAGTACGACGACTTGAAAGATTCTACTAATAACAATATCAGTAGCCAAGAAAAAGAAAAACTTCAAACTTCGCTTACCGATTACCTTTCTTGCAATTTTAATAGTATCGTATACGTAACTCCCGATTTTTACGACGAGTATAAGGGTAATATGCACTCAAATAGCGGTATTTACGTAAATAGCGTTTATGCTAACGGTATCCGTATTAGCGACTGGGAAATTCAAGAAGATTACATGGAATGGGGCTCTCAATTATATACTGAAAAAACTGTTGCAGATTATCAAAATAGTTTCAAGTTCTATAATTTGAACGGAGAGGAAATTACCTTTGCTCTTAATAAAAATCAAGCTTTCGTTAATATTTCTAAATACGAAAGCGCTGTAAAAAATACTTATAACAGTTATATGTATGAGTTCGTAAACAATCTTGCAAAATACGACGCGGATGCACTATCATCAATTGCAGATGATACTCCTTTTGACGTTGTTTATAATGATTTCTGGGGCGCGGATGATATTTCTCCCGTAGTTAACGTTTTGAACTCTTACTACGATATGCTCGCAAAAAGACAATACGTATTCTATTCGGCAGAAAAGATGATAAATTACGCTACTGGCTTTACTCCTTCCGCTGAATTTACAAGCGCGTTCAATAAGGCTCAAAATTTTGTTAACGGCGTTGAAAACGCTGAAGAGCCAACTGATGCAGAGTGGACTATTCTCGAAAACGTAGTATTCGACCAAACTAACGGATTCAAAGCCCTTTGTCCTCAATGTTATTATTATAATTATGCGAACAAGATGAGTAACTCTTGGGGAAATTTAGACCAGGCTACGCAAGAAGCAATTGATGCGGAACTCGGGGAGTCGTTTACTGGTATAATTTGGCAACTTAGTTATGCTGGTTTGAGTGGCGAACAATTTGATAAAGTTAAGTCTATCGTGGATACTTATTATCAAACCGCAACGGGTAAACAAATGGTTTCTTACGAGCAAACTTTGGGTATGGACACGAGTCTTGATTTTAAATTGTATTATCAAAACTACCTAAATAACAAAGGCGAGTTCGAAGTAGTAGGTTTCTACGCTCTCGACGGTGATGGTTATGCGGACGCTTTGGTTCATAGTGAGTTCGTTGAAGAAAATATGCAAAAAAGACAGGGTATGGGAGACGATTTCACTTGGAAAAACGTAGAGGAAACCGATTACGTAAGACCCGTTGATGCAAAATATAACAATCTCGTAACCTTGACTAATAACACTCAAGAAGAAATAACTAACGCGCTCACAGGTGGAAATAGCGTTAAGATTAAGATTAATAATAGCGTCTACACTCAACTTGAAATGTTTCTTAATATGATAACAAGTATGCAAGAGGTGTTCCTTATCGTGGGAGCGGTGCTCGGCGTATTTGCAGCCCTTATGCTCTTGAACTTTATCTCCGTATCTATTACTGCAAAACGTAAAGATATCGGTATACTCCGTGCGGTTGGAGCAAGAGGCTCGGACGTATTCAAGATTTTCTTCGCTGAGGCTTTTATAATCGCTGTAATTTGTTTTGTACTTGCAACTATCGGCGCGTTCGTCGTATGTAACGTTCTTAATACCTCTATGGTAACGATTGTTAATATGAAACTTTTGAATTTCCAAATAGTAAACGTAGGATTAATTCTTGCAGTATCGTTTGGTATTTCAATTCTTGCTACTTTCTTCCCCGTGTACTTTGCATCCAAAAAGTCACCCGTAGAAAGCATAAGAGCGCTCTAATTTAATGATGTAGCGTAAAGGCTCTGCCGTTTGTACGACAGAGCCTTATTTTTTGCAAAAAACTTTACAGATAAGTTGACAGATGTAAACCTTGGTGTTATACTGTGTTCACTA
>JAZQYG010000113.1:0-12740 GCA_045633305.1 Clostridia bacterium
TCATTTATCCCTCCAAATAAATCAACTAAAAAATATAACCAAGTTATTGAACTATTTTATTGAACCAAAAAAGAAAGAGCGGAAAAATTTCCGCTTTTTCTTATTTCGTTACGTATATTATTCCTATCGTATCCGGTCCGCCGTGCGCGCCGATTACAGGTCCTATCGGGTCACACCAAATTTCGACCTCGTTTCCAACTTCTTCGCGTATTTTAGCAATGAAAACGTCCGCCTTTTCCTTGCAGTCGCCGTGCATAACGGTTATAGGTTTAGTCAAGTCAACCCCGCTTTGAAGCATATTAGTTATCATATATTCAAGAGCCTTTTTTGTCCCCTTGGCTTTAGTTGCAACTTCGATAGTTCCCTCGTCCGAGATTTTGAGAACGGGTTTGAGTTGAAGAATATTTCCAAAAGTTGCTGCAACAGGACTAATTCTTCCACCTCTTTTTAGGTAAACCAAATCTTCAACTGCAAACATACAGTTAACCTTTGAGCGAAGTTGTTCAAGATATTTGACCGTTTCTTCTACCGTGTGACCTTCTCTTGCGTACTTTGCTCCAAGATAAACTTGTATACCTGCGCCCATAGAAATACTGAGGGTATCAAAACGGGTGTATTTAGCATCGGGATATTTTTCCGAGAGTTCTCTGATGGTCATATCAAGGTAATCGAAAGTTCCGCTCATTTTGCTTGAAAAAGCAATATAAAGAATTTCTTCGCCAGATGCAAACAAGGGTTCAAAAAACTCACGATAATATTCACCGTTTTGAGCAGCGGTAGAAGCCTTTGCTCCTTTTCTCATTTTATTAAAGAACTCACTGCTGTCCTCTATTCTTCCAAGTTCGTAAAAATATTCTTCGCCGTCAACGATATAAGGCATTTTGATAAGTTTAAGCCCGAGTTCGTCTGCGCGAGTATACCAAAGTTCGCAATCGGAATCGCAAATAAGAATCATATTCAATCCTCCGAAATTTTTTTAATGTTTCTATTATACTATAAAACAAACCATGTTGCAAACATTTTTACATTTTTTTCATATATTTATATATAGGCGAGGTTTATCGCATAATAATAAAAGTGAAGGAGAAATTATGAAAACTGAAACCATACAACCTCACACTCTTTTTGTTAGTGACTCAAAAACTGAAATAAAAGGTATATCCGGCGTATCGCACTACTCCGATAAAGAACTTTGTTTTCAAATAAAAGACGGGAGTGTATTGCTCACGGGGAATAACCTCAATATGGAAAACTTAAACGTAGAAGGGGGAATTGCAATTATTAGCGGAGAAATCTTAAGCGTAAAATACAAAAAGGGCAACCTTAATCTTTTAAAACGTTTAACCAAATGAATTACGATATAGTAGGCACTCTTTCTCAACCTGCAATTTGCGGAAATTCCTTTTTATGGGGAGTGATTGTAGGAATTATTATCTCTCTTTTTCGCGCCCTTTGCGTAAAAGGCAAAATTTCTCTTATCGTCGCGGACTTTATCTCAACAATTGCAATAGGAGGCACTATTTTGCTTTTTTGTTTTCTCTACACCAAAGGGGTACTTTGGGGCTACGTGATTTTTTGCAATTTTTGTGGATTTTTGTTTTCACAGTTTATATCCTCAAAAATCTTCTCCTCTCTGAAAAAATTTATAAAACTCAAACTAACAAAAAAGAGCAATACGAATTAAAGTATTGCTCTTTGAAAAATTTAAATTTTATTCTTCGTCCTCGAAATCTTCTTCGTCCTCTTCGTCTTCCTCGTCTTCGTCGAATTCCTCGTCGTCTACGTCCACGAATTCAAAATCGTCGTCGGGATTGTTAACGTCGTCGAATTCTTCCTCTTCGTCTTCGTCCCACTCGTCGTCTTGAAGTTGAGAAAGCGATAAACCGTTACTATCCCAGTCGTCGTCCACCATAGAATTCATTTCCTCGCTCGCCTCGTCCGCGGGTTCGTCTATGTATTCTCTGAGCCAACCTTCTTCATTTTCGCTTTCAGGAGTTTCACCTTTGTCGTTTTTCTCGCTTAAACATTGTTCGCACATTTCGTCCGTGGGACCCATATAATTTTGCTTACATATGGGACAAAGAACGAGGTCTTCGTCTTCAAGTTCATCCACGAGAAGAGTGGCTCCCTCCATTTTGAGTTCGGCTTTGCAAATATCGCAAAGTCCTTGGTCTTTTTTTATCCAGTTAAGGTCACAACGGGGACACTTCATATATTCGCCCATATCTGTTCTCCTTTTAAATTTGTTGAAATTCGCATATATTATATTTATTTGTAGTGCTTTTGTAAACCGTTTTAACACATTTTCTTAAAAATTTTTATTGAACGATAAATTTATTTAGAAACCTCTCTGAATATTACTATGCATAATCACGAGTTATGTTACAAAACCGCATAAAATGAGGGTTTTTGAAGAGAGTTGTTAACATCTTGTGGATAAATGTGGATAACTTTGTGGATAAGTCAGTGTTTTTATGCATTTTTCGTCAAAATATGCAACTTTTGAATTTTTGAAAATTCGAGGTATTTTTTATCGAAATTTTCTTGTTTTGGACGTGCTTTTTGCATTTTTCAACAACTTTCGTCATACCTTATTTACGTATATGAAAAAAACCTCCATTTTTTTGAAAATTATTTGCATATCTATGATTATTGTGACGTCTATCACCTCTTTTTATTTTGCTATTCAAAAAAAAGAAAATAATGCCCTTTCTCCTTTTCTTCCGTACAAAATCGTAATAGACCCCGGTCACGGCGGAGTGGACGGCGGAGCAATAGGAGTCAAGACTGGCAATAAAGAGAGCGACCTAAACCTCGACCTCTCTTTTCAACTTCAAGAATACCTATTATCCTCCGATTTTTCAGTCACGCTAACTAGACAAACACAAGACGGATTATACGGCGAGGCTAATGAAGGATTCAAAAGACGGGATATGGAAAAGCGCAAAGAAATTATTAATTCCACCGAGCCAGAGCTCGTCGTTAGCATACATATGAACAAATTCCCCTCCCCTTCTCGCAGAGGAGCGCAAGTATACTTTCAAAAAGGAGACGAAGTTTCCGAAGAATTTGCGCGCGCCGTTCAAAGTGAACTCAATAGAAAAATTAATCAACCACAAGTAAAGCGTGACTTTTTTGCCCAAAGCGGAGATTTTTATATTTGTAAAATTAAAAAACCCGCAATCATTATTGAGTGCGGATTTCTGTCAAACCCCGAGGACGACTTACTCCTTGCAAAAAGTTCTTATAGAAAAGACCTTGCCTACGTCATCTACCAAGGGATAATCAATTATTTAGTTCAAAAAACGGAATCGAATTACTTATGATATTTTTTGCCTGCTCTTATTGAAAAAGAGCGATAAAGTATTTCGTAAAGCATAACTCTCATAAGTTGGTGCGGAAAGGTTAACTTGCTAATTGAAAGATTGTAGTCCGCTCTCTTTTTGACCGAATCAGAAAGCCCGTGCGACGAACCTATTATAAAACAAAGTTTACCCGATTTATCTATACCCTCTCCAAGAAGGGAAGAAAGGGCAAGAGAATCTAATTGCTTTCCCTCTACGCAAAGAGCGACGGTATACGCGCCCTCTGGAATTGCCGATATGATTTTTTCACCCTCTTTTTGAAGAGCAGTTTTAATTTCGGACAAATTATCTTCGTTTGATATTCTCTCTTCCTTAATATTAACCTCTTCAACCTTAGCGTAAGAAGAGATTCTTTTTTTATACTCGCCAAGCGCTTTCAAAAGATAATCTTCTTTGAGCGTACCAACCGTAATAACACTAACTTGAAACATAATTCACCTCCCTTTTATTATAAAACATTAACATCTTTTTTGCAAATTAAAAAAGCCGTCGTAACGACGGCTTTTATTTTGTTTGGTTAATACAAAATATCTACCTTTCCATAAATTCCGGTGGGCGCCATAGGTATATACATACTCACGGGGTCGCGGAAAGAGTTAGCAAGGGTGGTGAATACCTCTACTCTTAATTCGTTCTCTCCCTCTTTTGCGCTTTCCGTTATATCGTAAACAAAGGGTTTACATACGGCGTTTCCGCAGTTTACACCGTTTAAATAAACGATAGCGTTTTCACCAACTCCCTCAAAGCGGATAAACTGTTTATCTTTCTTTTCAAGGTTGATTTTTGCTTTGTATACGATTTTTCCAGAGAAGGTAGGATTACTTGTGCTCACGGCTTTGAGGTCGCTTTGCTCGTATGAAGACACGAGTTTTGTCATATCTTCGTAACTATAAAGTTCGGTGGTAAACTTTGCGTTCACTTTTTCCGACGTTAAGTTATCGTAGTTAACGTACTCGTCGAATCCTCTATCTTCTTCATACACAACGATACAAGACTGGTAAGGTTCTAAACGCAAGCGAATATTACCCTCTCCGCCTTTGTAATGTTTATTTGTGATAAAGTCGTAAACGTTGTAATTGCCTTTTTTGCCTGTAACGATTTCGCCGTTAAATACCTCCGTCGTACTTTCATTGAAAAACATATAGGTATGAACGCCATCTTTTTCAGCGTGATAGTGTCTGAGTAAATGGAATCCGTCAACGGATATATCTACGTATCCTTTTTGTTTGAAGTAGTTTGCAACGTCAGCAAGTTTTACAACTTCAAAACCACTTACGCCAACGGGGAGTCCGTCCACGAAAACGATATCCGCGCCTTTTTCTTTTAAGCCTTTGAGCGAATCAATAAGTTCGTCGGGCAAATATTTTGCGTAAGGCACTACTATGCAGTCGTATTTTTCTGAAATTACACACTTTCCACCATCAACCTTGATTTTATCCATTAAGTCCTCGGAAAGAATATCAAAGTCAATATGAGCGTCGTAGAGAACCTTTGCAGGTCTTTGCATAAGCATATAATCGTCCCCGCTCATCCACTCGCCTTGGGCGTGATATAGTATAAGAGCGTTACAAACGTGGTTAGTTCCGTCCAAACTTGATACTACCTTTTTGGAATAATCAAGAATTTTTGTAAATCCACCTTGTTGCGGTTCGCGTCCTTCGTTATCACCAAAGTGAGGAGCGTGCAAAATATCGCCAAAGACGGGGCGTATTGCGCCGGGTACGAAGAAGTTCGTTCCTCTAACTAACAAAAAGTCGAATAGCCACTTTGCAAGTTGTGACCCTTCTGCCCAACCGTAACCGATAGTTACCTCACACATTGCTCTTTTGTCGTATTCAGAATAGGTATGCGTTGCAGAAGAGTGAAGTTTGCCGAGTATATAGTGGTAGAATTCGTTTTCATAGAGGTATGCGCCCGAGCCACTCAAATTCATATCGGCAAAACCGGGCATAACTTGGTGCAGTACTATATCCATACCGGGCATAGTTTGACCAAGTTGAGAACGGAAATAATGTCCCGGACCGTCACCTACTCTGGTGTGGAGGTTGTTATCTTCAAGAACGTGACCGATATAAATAAGTCCACGGTCTTTGCACCATTTACCTACTTGAGCGGTAAAGCACTCTTGATAAAGAGAAGAAATAACGTTCATATAATCCTTTCTAAACTTGGGAGAAATTTCTTCATCCCAGTACCAAAGTGAAGGAATATATTTGGTAACGTCCTCTCCGTACATATCGTCCAAACGTTTTTTGATATTATCGTTATACGGCATAGTGATACCAGTATGACCTACTTTGGTATCTTCGTGCTTTCCTTTGCCGGTGTTACCGCAATAGATATAACCGTTACCGATATACGGTTCGTCCGAGAAAAATCCGATTATCGTATTGCCGAAATATTTCGAATAACGTCTTTCGTACTCGGCGTAAACCGTTTTCAACATCAAACTAACGGACTGGGCGTCACACATATCGATAAAATCGTTTTTGTTAATTTCCGAAAAACGAGCGCCTGCAAATATATAAGTTATTCTATAATAACCTTCGGGAATTTCACAAGAGAGTATGCCGTCTTTTATATTTGAGGTCAAATCAATGGGATTTTTGATATCGATATCGTTTCCTTCGCCCACTCTTTTATAAGCATAGCAACCGATAATTTCGTCCTGAGTTTCGGTTTTAGTCCAAGGAAACGCTTTGCCTACGACTAAATCCATTTTCGTAGGACCTAATACGTCCAAATGTCCTTCGAGAACACTCTTTCTACGAAGATGCTTGTATTCAGGCAAGTTAAGAGCGCCGTAAGCGTGACCGGTAGGGCCTTCCCAGTCCTCGTCAAGAACTATTACTTTTAGACCAAGCGATTCCGCTTTTTCCAAAATAGCGTCGTAAAGTTCCCACCAACCTATATTAAAATCGGGATAAGAACGGGATTCTACGGTGAATCCGTCACAACCCATATCGTATACTCTTTGAACTGCGTCAACGACCTGTTTTACCGTTTCTCCGCCGTAAAGCCAGAAAAAAGGATAATGACATTTTACGAGTTCGCCGTTTAAAATTTTGTCAGTATTACTCATATTGCACCTCTTGCAATTTCATTTATTTAAGTTTATAAAATCAACCTTTTTTTGTCAATGTTTTATAAAATAAATATAAAAAGCCTAATTTATCGAATATTTTACAAAAAAAAATGTCCTTGGCATCGAGCCAAGGACACTTAATTAAAAATCTATCATTAGAACGGGTCTTTGTAATCCCAGTTAAATACAGGATTAGGACTTTCTATATCTGTCGCATCATAGGTATATGAAAGTTGACAGAATATAATATCTGTATCCAGGTATATGTCGAGTTTGCAATAAACTGCCGTGTTCTGTGAGAGTATATAAATCGTTTTTAACGTTACTAATATACTCGTCAATATTAGAGTCTTGTATTATATCGTCTGATTCAGTAAGAGATGCACACAATTCTTGCATTTGTGCACTATTAAAATCAAACGATTCTTCTGCGCTTGCAATTGAAGAACAAAAAGCAATACACACTGCTATCAATAATACTATACATATTATTAGAGACGTTATTCTCTTACCCACACTATCCTCCTTTTTATTCTACATATTCGATTATAATCTTGTATACTCCATCCAAATAAGAGTCTCGTATTTCTTGTGGTAATGAAGAAATCGTATGGAAAGTAAACCTATAAATTCCTGGTTCAGAAGGCAACCAACTATTTACTTTCACAAAAGATTCTCCATTATACATTTCTGCATTATATATAGAAAAGCCCATTTCATAATTTGAAACTTCAGCAAGGACTTCTCCCTGGTGGATTATTTTTGCCGAAGGCAAATTTAATGCTCCATCACATTTATACGTGAATTTGTTACCATCGCTCGATATACATTTTGCGCCTCCGTCAAACACTACTTCTGGAGTTGGGCGATTTTCGAGTATCTTTATCGCAAAATGGAAATAATGACCTATTTCTTTGTATTTACCCTCGTACGTTTGAGTCATTACGTAGACACCTGGCACTAATGAATCTACTTTTGTATCACTAAAACTTGTGAGAGGAGGTGGTGGAGCTATAGTGTCGTCGTTTACATATCTACCTGTCGCCCATACCATCAAACTTTCACACCTTTCATATTCTTTGATTTGATAGGTAGTATCTTGTGTCATTGTGATTTGTTCCATTACGTCTTCACCATCTACCGTTCGTGCTATATAAATAGTTAATTCAATAGGTTTTTCCTCTTTTGCTCCACATATTACGATAACTATACAAGTAGAGATAACTAATATCGATATTAAACTTATTATTAATATTTTTCTTCTCATTTATCTTTCTCCTGATTTTTTAACAAAAAGGCACAGTATTACCATATATATTATATGAGTATTACTGTGCCATAACTATATTCTCCATAGGTGTATCCTCCTTGCGTCATCTCTTGCGTCTTGCTCTTTTGTGAGGTGCCTACTTTGTTCTGATAATTATATTATTCCATAGTTTATCTTCGTTGTCAATAGTTAATTTTTCACCTAATAAATAATCCCCCGAATTTTTC
This sequence comes from Clostridia bacterium, assembly GCA_045633305.1. Taxonomy (GTDB): domain Bacteria; phylum Bacillota; class Clostridia; order Christensenellales; family RUG350; genus RGIG2224. Next base: position 7,948 of record JAZQYG010000113.1, read on the forward strand.
GGGGGATTTATTTTTAATACATACCTTCCATACCACCTTGGGGTGCCATAGGTGCGGGAGGTTCGGGAATATCTGCAATCAAACTTTCGGTAGTAAGGAGAGTTCCTGCTACGCTTGCTGCGTTTTGAAGAGCGGAACGGGTTACCTTGGTCGGGTCGATAATACCTGCTTCTACCATATCGCAGTATTTATTTTTGAGTGCGTCGAAACCGTAGTTGGTCTTGTTCTTTGCAGAAAGTACTCCGTTTACGATAACTGCGCCGTCTAATCCTGCGTTGGTTGCAATCTGTCTTACGGGCTCTTCTATTGCGCGTCTAATAATTTCAGCGCCAGTCTTTTCGTCGCCCGAAAGAGTTTTGATATAAGCGTTAAGAGCGGGAATCGTATAAAGAAGAGCCGTTCCACCACCGGGTACGATACCTTCTTCTACCGCTGCTCTAGTTGCGCTCAAAGCGTCTTCAATGCGGAGTTTCTTTTCCTTCATTTCAATCTCGGTTGCAGCGCCTACGTTAACAACTGCTACACCGCCTGCAAGTTTAGCAAGACGCTCGTTGAGTTTTTCTCTGTCGTAATCACTAGTGGTTTCAGCAATTTGCGCTCTTATAGATTTTACGCGAGCAAGGATATCTTCTCTTGCGCCTGCGCCTTCAACGATAGTGGTGTTTTCTTTGTCAACTTTAACTTGTTTTGCTCTACCAAGCATAGAAAGATTAGCGTCTTTGAGTTCTAAGCCAAGGTCGGAACTAATAACCGTACCACCGGTGAGAACTGCGATATCTTCGAGCATTGCTTTACGTCTGTCACCGAATCCGGGGGCTTTTACCGCTACGCAGTTAAACGTTCCGCGAAGTTTGTTAACGAGTAAAGTTGCAAGAGCCTCGCCTTCGATATCTTCTGCGATAATCAAAAGTTTCAAGCCGTTTTTGACTACTTCTTCTAATATAGGAAGAATTTCTTGGATATTGCTAATTTTTCTATCCGTAATAAGGATAACTGCGTTTTCAAGAACTGCTTCCATTTTGTCGGTGTTAGTAACCATATAAGGAGATGCGTAACCTCTATCGAACTGCATACCTTCTACGATAGTGAGTTCGGTTTTCATAGTTTTGCTCTCTTCAACGGTAATAACGCCGTCGTTACCAACTTTTTCCATAGCCTCGGAAATGAGTTTACCTACGCTCTCGTCACCTGCCGAAATTGCGGCAACTTGAGCGATTGCGTTGCTATTTTCAACGGGTTTGCTAAGTTTTTTGAGGTTATCAACTACAACTTCAACTGCGCCTGCAAGACCTTTTTTGAGGATAATGGGGTTAGCGCCTGCGGCAACGTTTTTGATACCTTCGCGAATAATTGCTTGAGCAAGTAAGCAAGCGGTGGTCGTACCGTCACCTGCAACGTCGTTGGTTTTTACCGAAACTTCTTTTATAAGTTGAGCGCCCATATTTTCAAACGGGTCTTTGAGTTCAACTTCTTTTGCAATCGTTACGCCGTCGTTAGTGATAAGGGGCGCGCCGTACTTTTTGTCAAGTACAACGTTACGTCCTTTAGGTCCGAGGGTAATTTTAACAGTATTTGCGAGTTGGTTAACGCCAGCCTCGAGCGCCTTACGCGCGTCCTCTCCGTATTTGAATTGTTTAGCCATATTTACCTCCGATTATTCAACGATAGCAAGAACGTCGCTCTGACGTAAAATGGTAACAGTCTTGCCATCGAGTTTGAATTCGCTACCTGCGTATTTATTGTAGAGAATAGTATCTCCTACTTTAACTTGCATAACGACTTCTTTGCCGTCAATCATACCGCCGGGGCCAACTGCAAGAATTTTTGCCATTTGGGGTTTTTCTTGCGCAGTGCCCGGTAAAACTATACCGCTTGCAGTCGTTTCTTGTGCTTCAACCGCCTCGATTACTACCTTGTCAAATAAAGGTTTAAGTGTCATTTTTGCCTCCTAAATACGTTTTTTGGTTTTTAGCACTCCAAGTTTGCGAGTGCTAAATCGTACACTGTAATTATAACATTTTAAAAGCCTAATACCCTAATTTGGATATCGGAATTTTCGCTTCTAAACAATGATAACACGATTTAAATAGGTTTACAAGTGATTTGTGACACATTTTCTCGATTTTTTTCATTTTTTTAACCATAAAAGACCTCAAAAATATATATAGTAGCATTTATTTCAAAATATGTGATATTTCTATCTAAAAATTCGACAATTTTTAATTAAAGTGTGTTATAATATTCGTATCAAACCTTTTCAGATGGGAGAAATTATGAATAAATGGGATAAAAGATTTATGGAAATGGCTTTCGTCGTTTCTTCTTGGTCGAGTTGTTTCCAAGAAAATAGACAAGTAGGCGCGGTTATTACTCGTGATAAACGAATACTTACAACCGGATACAACGGCGCAGGTAGCGGAATACAAAGTTGCAAAGAGCGCGGAGAGTGCTTAAGACGCAAACTCAATATCGCATCAGGCACGAGAGCGGAAGTTTGCTATGCCGTTCACGCAGAGCAAAACGCAATCATACAAGCAGCAAAACTCGGCTTATCCGTTGACGGCGCAACGCTTTATTGCACTCATCAACCTTGCGTTATATGCGCAAAGATGATAATCAATAGCGGTATCAAAAGAGTGGTATACAAAGAAGGTTATCCCGACGAGTTTTCTCTTGAAATGTTCAAGCAAGCAGGCGTACTTCTTGAAAAGTACGACGAGAGCGCAATAATCGAATAAATATCGTTTTTGATAATAAAAACCAAGGCCTCCGCATAAATATTAGCGGAGGCTTTTTATGTCCGAAAAAATAGATTATTCAGAATTTTTATACGAGTCTAAAAATAAAAAAGTCGCAAAATCCACTCCTGCGGAAAATTACGGCTATCCCGATACAATCACCTCACCGAGTAAACCTATCCGCAAAAAGAAAAATAAACCTTCTCGTCGCCGTGAGGTTATAGTCGTGCTTGCTATCGTTTTGTGCTTTTGCACGACTCTACTTTTGTCCGATTACTTTTCTAACGGATATCTTCTTGCCGACTTTGACAGTGAGGCAAGCAAAGTTATAGAGGGTGACACCTTTTACGCGGTACAAACTGGAATTTACTCGGATAAAAAAACTGCAGACCTTTATGCCGAGCAGTTACAAAAAAGAGGGGGCGCAGGTTACGTATTATACGACGGTATGTATAGAGTCGTTGCCTCCGTTTACCCAAAAGCATTACAGGCTCAAAGCGTTGCCGAGCGTATGGAAGAGGCGGGGACAAACGCAACCGTTTTTTCTTTTACCCTTCTTGACGTATCTGATTCCTCTCTTTCTCGTGAGGATAGACAAAAATTAAGTGAAATTGCAAACTATCCCGTTTATTGTTATGAAGAACTTTATCTTTTATCTAATTCAATAGACACGGGAACGCTCACCCAAGACGAACTTCAAGCAAGACTCGAAAATCTCGAAGAGTATCTCACTCAAAAGAAAGTTTTAGCCGAGAGCATAGAATTTTCACCTACCGCCCTTTCTCTTGTCTCGAGTATATCTTCTGCTATCGATATAATAAAAGACGTACCCGATAGTCCCTCGTCGGGAAATATTAGGTACGCCTATATTGCTATTTTTGCGCAACGAATAAATTAAAACAATCCAATAATTTTTCCTTCGCTCGTTACGTCAATCTTTTCTGCTGCGGGGCTTTTTGGAAGACCGGGCATTGTCAAAATTGCTCCCGTCAAAACGACGATAAATCCTGCGCCTGCCGAAACTTTTACTTTACGAACGGTAACGTCAAAGTTTTCGGGAGCGCCGAGAAGTGAAGGATTATCCGAGAAACTGTACTGCGTTTTTGCAACGCATACGGGAAGATTTGAAAAGCCGAGTTTTTCAAGTTCTTCAATTTCTTTTTGAGCCTCGTCTTCTATAACTACTCCACGTCCGCCGTATACTTTGGTTACTACGGCGTTTATTTTGTCCTTTATGCTCTCCTCGTCGGAGTATGCGAATCTAAAATCGGGAGTGTAATTTTCGCAAATACGAATTACTTCTTTTGCAAGAGCCTCTCCGCCTTTTCCGCCATCTGCCCAAACCGTAGTGAGCACTGCTTTAACTCCTACTTTTGCGCACTCGTCGATAACGAAATTAATTTCCTCTTCGGTATCGGTGGGGAAACGGTTAACCGCAACTACTGCGGGAAGTCCGTAAACGTTTTTGATGTTCGAGATATGGCGCATAAGGTTAGGCAAACCTTTTTGCAGGGCAACGAGGTCTTTTTGAGCAAGTTCTTCTTTACTCTTTCCTCCGTGCATTTTGAGCGCTCTAACGGTAGCAACGATAACTACCGCGTCGGGAGAAAGACCTGCTTTTCTACACTTAATATCAAGAAATTTTTCCGCGCCAAGGTCTGCGCCGAATCCTGCCTCGGTTACCGCGTACTCACCTAAATGTTGAGCAAGTTTGGTCGCAACTACGGAGTTACAACCGTGCGCGATATTTGCAAACGGTCCTCCGTGAACGATAGCGGGAGTTCCGCCAAGAGTTTGCACGAGATTAGGTTTGATAGCCTCAACCAGTAGCGCCGTCATAGCGCCTTGCGCTTTGAGGTCACCGCAAGTTACAGGCTTTCCGTCTACGTTATATCCAACGATAATTTTAGAAAGATTATCTTTTAACTCGTCAAGCGTGCTGGATAGACAAAGCACCGCCATTATTTCAGAGACAACGGTAATATCAAATCCGTCCGCTCTTTCTACTCCGTTCTTTTCTCCGCCAAGTCCGTCGCGCACGAAACGAAGTTGTCT
>JAZQYG010000114.1:0-2632 GCA_045633305.1 Clostridia bacterium
AGTAACGTTTGCAACGGCAGTTCCCGATACAAGCAAGCAATCTCTACCCGTTTTGTATCCACTCAAAACAAGGTTAGTATCGAGCAAAACGATTTTATCTATATTCACTCCGCTTTCGCACTCTTCGTAGATATCAAAAGAACACTCCGCTATTTCTTTGAGCGCGGTTTGGGTAATAGTTTTGGTTTTTCTACAAAGGGATTCACAGTCGCACGCCTCGTGCTCTTTTTTGACTGCGCCAAGAATTTCGAGTTCAACGATTGCTTTGAGCCTTACCTCTTTATCCGTCTGAGAGGTAATTTCCACGCCCAACACCTTGCCAAATGCAAATAATTTCGTCGTGGGAGTGGTATTAAGAGCAATTCTAGTAGAAAAATCGGAATAGTAATCAAGAGCGCATAGTTCCGTGTCTCCGCTTCTATAAGTGAGTTTGAAGTTAACTCTACCCGTTACCTCTCCCTCTTTGTCGAGACTTTCCGCGCTTAAAGCAACGGCGTCCGCGGATTTACCGAGTATTTCAAACACGGGAAATTCTTCGGGCACTGCCATAACGCAGTCAACCTGTAATTGTTCGCTTTTGAGTTTGCATATAAAATCCGCTTTAACGGAAGATAAAATATTTTCCATAACGCCTCCTTGTCAACGTATCGCTACATTGTATTCAAAGGAAAGCAAGTTATGACTAATTTTTTTCTCTTGGGAAAATTTTTACGTTTTTAGTCAAAAGGTCGGAGTACGAAAAAGTGAAATTTTCTTCTCCCGATGAAAAGGTAAACACGGCTGGAAAAACGTCCGAAATTTCTCCTTCTTTTATAACGAACTTATTTCTACCTTTATTAATACGTATGCGCACGGGTACGCCTTTTAGCCTTTCCGCGCGTCTTTTTACTTGGTTTAATCCGTATACAATCTCTCGCATACAAGAATTATTGACTAATCTATTTTTTTGATACTAAAAAAGAAAAAGTCACAAGCGTGACTTTTTAATCGTTTAATTTTTGAATAATTTTTTCGGCAACGGCAACTCCGTCAACTGCCGAACTGGTAATTCCGCCCGCGTATCCCGCGCCCTCACCGGCTGGATACAAACCTTTTATTTGAAGTGATTCCATATTCTCGTCTCTAAGTATTCTAACGGGAGAAGAAGAACGCGTTTCTATTCCCGTCAAAACGCTCTCTTCACTTGCAAAGCCTTTTAGTCTACCGTCAAACGAGAGTATACCCTCTTTTAGTCCCTCCGATACGTAACCGGGGAGTAGTTCGTTAAAGTCCGCGCCCTTTACCCCTCTTGCGTAAGAAGGTTTAACTTTGCCTATTCCAGTTGAAACTTTTTTAGTTAAAAAATCTCCCACGAGTTGATATGGCGCTGAATAATTTTCTCCCCCTGCTTGATATGCAAGTCGTTCAAGTTTTCTTTGGTATTCTACCCCTGCAAGCGGAGAGGACGAGCCAAAGTCCTCGGGAAGAACGGATACGAGAAGAGCAGAGTTTGAGTTATCCGCATCTCGAGCGTAATCACTCATACCGTTGGTAACCACACACCCATTTTCACTCGTTGCAGGCACTACTACGCCACCCGGACACATACAAAAAGTGTATACCCCTCTTCCGTTTGGTAAAATCTTTGAAAGTTTATACTCTGCCGATACGCCTATATCTCTTCCATATTGAGATATATTGATATCCTCTCTTTTGTGCTCTATTCTAACGCCTACCGAAAAAGCCTTTTGAATAAAGGTCGTCTTATCTTTCAAGACCTCAAAGGTATCACGCGCGCTATGACCAACGGCAAGCACGGCGTTTTTGGTTTTGAATACTTTCTTTTCTCCGTTTTGAATATAGTAAATAGCGCAAAGCGCGCCGTCTTTAATTTCAAAATCACAAACTTTTGCAGAGAACTCAAATCTTCCGCCAAGGGCAATTATTCTCTCTCGTATATTCTTGACCGTGCCTTTGAGTTTGTCCGTACCGATATGAGGATGAGCGTCGTAGAGAATCGAATCGGGCGCTCCGCACTCAACGAATTTTTCAAATACGTAACTACTTCTCAAATTCTTAATACCTGTATTGAGTTTACCGTCCGAAAAAGCGCCTGCTCCGCCCTCGCCGAATTGAACGTTGCTCTCCTCGATTAAATTTGCCCCGTCAAAAAAGGCTTTTACGTCCGAGTCACGCTCTTCTATCTTTTTGCCTCTTTCAAAAACGACTGGAACAAGTCCACTTTCAGCAAGCGCAAGCGCGCAAAATAGTCCGCAAGGACCTGCGCCGATTACGACAATTTCCTCTTCTCTCTTTGATTTTTGCAAAACGAATTCGGGAATTTCTCTCTCTTCGTAAACCTTTTTGTGTTTTACCCCTTTTTTAACCTCTACGCTAACCGTATAAACGAGTTTTAAATCGTGCTTTTTCCTTGCGTCGATTGATTTTTTGAGTAAACGAAAGGTGAACTCGTTTAATTTTACGCCGAGCATACTTGCAATTTTATTTGCAAGATTTTCAATAGTGGAATTTATGGGAAGATTGATATCTGATATATCTTTTTGTATCATTACACTTTAGCGCACGCGATTGCGGACAAAGACGCCCAGTGCAAGTTATATCCACCGCACAAGCCGACCATATCTACGCTCTC
>JAZQYG010000115.1:0-1871 GCA_045633305.1 Clostridia bacterium
GTGGAATAATATTGCCTCTTGTTTTAAAACTTAGAGATAACGACCCAGTTTAATATCTTGTATCTACGCAAAGGGAAACAAACGTTTTCGCAAAAAATGCACCTTCTAATCTTGACGTGCCTATTTTAGCGGAATATAACGTTATAAATTAAAGCAAGGAGAATTAAATGGCGGAAAGGCTAAATTTCGATAAGTTTAATAAATTAGATGAAAAACTGTATCTTGCAGTTAAAAAATTTATAGAGGATAGTTTTAAGCAAGAAAAATCTTATACGTGTAATACTTTATGCGAAGAAAGAAGTTGCAAGTGTATTCCTCCCACAAAAAGAAGAAGATTATTTGAAAGTAACGTTTGTTCTTCTAATTTACTTGATAGAGTTGAGGAGAGACAACTACTCTTAGATATGCTCGAAAAGATGGACGAAAGTTTCACCGTTACTCTTCTTAAACTTATAGACCTCAAAGGAATTAGCGACGTCGAGTGTTACAAAAAAGCCAACGTTAGCAAGCAAACGTGGTACAAGATAATGAACGAAAAGGATTATAAACCGAGCAAAAACACAGTTATTTCCTTTGCTATTGCGCTCGAACTTTCCTTAGATGAAACCAAGCATTTATTATCTACCGTAGGTTTTACGCTTTCACGAAGTAGCAAGTTCGATATTATTATCGAGTATTTTATCACAAACGGCGTGTACGATATATTTACAATCAACGAAACCCTTTTTGCTTTTGACCAAGTTTGTTTAGGCGTTTAGGTAAACTGTTGATTGACCAAAACTGAATACGAATTAGTTATATTATAGTCGCAGGCTAGTCTTGCGACTATTTTTATAAGGAGTTTATTATGAAAGAAAACAAAGTATTCGAAATCGTATTTATTTTGGACAAAAGCGGTTCTATGAAAGGTATGGAGAGTGACGTCGTAGGTGGATTTAATTCAATGTTAGAAAAACAAAGAGCGATAGAGGGAGAAGTTTACGTTACGACCATTTTCTTTGCTAATCGTAGTGAGGTTATTCACGATAGAACTCTTTTACAGAGCGTTGAACCTTTATCCGAAAAAGATTATAGGGTTGGTGGCTCTACCGCTTTGCTTGATGCAATAGGTGGCGCAATTAAACATATTTCCTATATCCACAAATATTCAAGGGAAGAGGACGTACCGAGTCAAACTCTTTTCGTTATAACGACGGACGGCATGGAAAACTCGAGCAAAGAATATTCAAGTGAGGAAGTTAAGCGTTTGATAAAAGAAAAGGAGGAGTGCGGTTGGGAGTTTTTGTTCCTTGCCGACAACATAGACGCCGTAGAAACGGCGGATAGAATCGGCATAAGAAAGGAGTACGCCGTAAATTACCACGTCAAAGAAGATACGGGAGCGGTGTTTGAAGAAATAAACGACGTCGTTAAGTTGTGTAGAAAGTGTCCTAATCCATCAAGAGACTGGGCAAAAGACTTTAAAGAAAGGATAGAAAGAAGAGGCAAAAAAAATGGCGTTTAGAGTAGGATTTCACAAAACTTTATTCAAACTCGGCAAATGGAGGTTTGGAATAGGTTATAGCACGCGAGGATTGACTGGAATAATTATGCTATGTGTGTTTGGTATGGTAAACTTAATGTGGTATATGACGTTGTTAACGTTGTGGATTGTGTACGGATTTATTTGGCTTGTTTTTATATTGCCGTTTAAGTTGATTAATAGGAAAGCGAACAAAAATCAAGACCAGCAAAGCGAAGAATAACTTGATTAAAGTAATTTGTTAACCAAACTTTTTCACTCTTCACTATTACTTATTACTTAAAATTCTCGGGTGAGTTTTTAATGAAAAGTGAATAATGAATAGTGAATAGGTAATAAGTAAAAATTC
>JAZQYG010000116.1:0-6216 GCA_045633305.1 Clostridia bacterium
TAACTACTAATATCATAATCCACCTACTATGCAATAATTCCCATCGAATAGAGTATTGCCGTCAAAACTATCACTCCTAAAATCATAATCTTTCCTCCCTTTGAGTGATTCCATTTTAACACGTTTTTGTCAAATAGGTGTCCTATTATTTGGACAGTTAAGGGTGTGAAAAACGCACGCTTTAACGGCGTGCGTTTTCTGTAAACTTTAATTTTTTACATAACAATTATTCTTGGACTTGCTCTTGTTCTATTTTCTTTTGATTTCTCAAATCCGTTGTCCATATCGTATATATCAAGAAGATTTGGAACATTAAATCATAGGTCAACAACATTTGCAAGAAAAAATACATTATAAGCAAAACAACCCAAGCAAACCAGTTATAAGACGTTCTCTTGATTTTTTCGCTACTTCCTTTAAGCGCAACGATAAAGCATCCTAGCAACACAAGGGTACCTATTATGCCGAGGTAGTATAACGACTCCAAGAAGAAGTTATGAGTACCTCTACCATTAAGCGTTCCACACGTGATACCCGAACCAAAAATTAATGCTCCAGCATCGCTTCCCAAAAAGGCGAGATAATCTTCCCATATCTTGCTTCTTCCTGAAGTTAAAGAGTACATATCGTCGGCATTTCTTATTCTTTCTAAAACTTGAGAAAGGGGCCCATCACTACTAAATCCTACCATAAGTACGACAAATAATGCCGCCACTAAAAGAATCATTTCAATAGGATTCTTTTCTTGGAAAACGATTATACTTGATGCAATAAATACGATTATATAAATCAATATAAACGATTTGCTCAACGTCAAGACACCAAAAGCGGAAAGAACGGCAAATAAAACCCAAAATACGTCTTTTGATACCGTGCCTCTTTTACGAAGGGCAAGTAAAAGCAAAATTGCAACTATAACGTCTATCGAATAATAGTTCGGGTCGCCACGAAGACCGCAGAACCTACTATATCCAACAGCATCCATATAAATTTCTTTTGCATAAGCAAGGAATGTTGCGCTATTTTGAACAACCATACCAAATACAGAACTTGTAACTATACCTAAAATGTAAAACACAGCGATTTTTTCGAATTTGATTTCTTTTCCTATTGACACTAATATGCTCAATAGTAATACTCCCTCTACTTGTTTTAGAACTTCGACGTAGTCGTTCATTCCACGCAAAATCATACCGAGCGCAAGATAAACGAAATAAGCTGTAGCCATTACGATTACGGAAACTTTGATTTTGTGTTTTAAAAGAACTTTTATAAGTGCCAAAATTTCACAAACAGTGTATAAAGAAAAAACATTCGGCGCAAGTTTAAACATTGACGCATACGGCAACAAGAATAGCATCATGCAAACCAAAAACTTTTCATCACACACTACTACGATTACACAAAATAGCAAAAACGCAAGCATCGAAAAGACGTTACTTACGACTACGCCCAAAATTATAAGACCTATTAGCATTAAGCTTACTAAGACCTTATTCTTTTCTATGACGTTTTGAATACTCTTTGATTGACTATTGCTCATTTTTCTTTTTTCACCCCTCGTAGGATATTTTCTATTCCTTTCGCACTATTTTCACATACAATTCCGTCACGCGCTGTTACCATTTCTCTAGCAGAAAGCGTATCTGTGGTAATAATTTTTAAGTTAAGCGCCCTCGCCTCTCCGAAAACCATAGGCGCAGCCTCGTGAACGGACGGCAATAAAAGATAGTCCGCCTCTTGCATATACGCGTACGGATTCTCTTTTTCTCCCATAAAAAATACTTGCTCGTCCAAACCTTTTTCACGGCTTAACTGTTCGTATCTTTGCCGTGCGTTGCCTTTGCCTATTAAATAATAACGTATATCTTTACGCCCCGTTTCATAAAGCGCGTTGATTGCTCTATCAATACCTTTGCCTTCAACTATTCTTGCAACGGTTATTATGTTGATAAAATTATTATCGTATTCAAACGTTCCCTCTTTTGCCAAAGCGCGAACGTTTTCCTCGTCCGTTTCGTTATAAACAACGATTGCTTTATCTTTAAGTTCGGGAATCATTGATAACAATCTTTGTCTAACCGAATTTGAAACGCACGCAACCCAGTCAAAATCTTTTAAAAGTTTGTCGTTACGCTTACTTTGAACTCCTGCGTTTTTCCAGTCGCAGTGAATAAAACAAACCTTGTCTTTCGCCTTTACTTTGCTCAAAACAAATTCCGCCGCCCCTCCGTTAAACCTCGTAGAAGGAAGAGGGTGCGCGTAAGAGAGCGCAACGTCAAAACCTTTTATTTTTCTGCAAAATAGCCAAAGCAGTCTAGTTGACGCGCGTCTTCCAAACAATTTTGCAAACCCATATAATATACATTTTACAAAATAGCCGAACTTGTAATTCTTTTTGAGATAACCTCGAGAGTATCCCATAATGGAAAATAATTTTCCTATCGTCATTATCTTGACGTTTTTTGGAACTTGCTCGACCATCGGGCTATCAGGATTAAAAAGCAAAAGGGTAATATCGTAATCGTTTGAGTGCTTTCGCAAAAAATTAATTAGGGATTTTTCAATTCCGCCTAAATATAATGCGTCTTGTACGATTATTATTTTCTTCATCAATTCCCTTACCTTATTTAATCGTTACAAATTATTTTAACATTTTTATTTATATATGTCAACGTTGAATTAAAAAAGTGTTTTATTTTTGTGTGTTTTTGTAAAAAAAAGAGCCCAACGATAAAGTTGGGCCCAAAAAATTCTAGATTATTGCAAGAAAAGTTTCTTAAATAGTAACACCCACACGAGGTCCAACCATCCGAATACTACACCAAAAGGTATCGTGATGATAGAAACGACGAGTCTTATAAGTCCACCCTTTTTAAGATAAGTGGTCCATCTTACGAAAATTTCGCAAATCCAGTTAATGCCAGGAATCAAAAGTAAAAGAATTTGTACTAAACGGCTTTGTTTATTAAACCAAGTCATAAGTTACCTCCTAGATTTTATATTATCATAATATCATAAAATTCGTGATTTGTACATACTCTTTTTGAAAAAATTTTTGTATTTTTGCTAATTTTTTATCTGGTTTTGTCTGTTTTTCAAAATTTGTCTTTAATTATGATACCAGTCGTCCTCGTTTACGTCAAAACCTGCGACTTTATTGCCAGATATTTGAAGGTTAACGTCGTAGTCCCCTTCTTTTTTACCTATTTCAAACAATCCGTCTATTCCCTCGTCGTAATCACTCGATACGGGTGTTATACCCTCTGACGAACAATTCAAAATTTTGATAACTGAAGTTTCATCAACGACACTCACGCTTACCCCAACTCTATTAGATAAATCAAAGATACATCCACTTATTGTAACGTTTGAAATAGTATCGACTTGTCTTTCGCATATCTTTATTCCTCTAGTTCCCGCAAAAGAAGAGTTTTGCACGTTCATAGCACCTGCGCCAAGCCAAAGTCCATATCTTGAAGCGTTACTTCCAGAGGTCACCGAACAGTTAACTACTTCCGCATCCGCATTTTCTAAAAATATCACGGTAACGAGATTGCAATTTTCAAAACGAATCTTTCCACCAAACGCAAGATACCAGCCCATATCCCAGTTTCCGCCTTCCGTAGTCTCGTCTACAAGCGTTATATTCTTAAAAGTAATTTTTGCGTTGCCGTATGCCTTAATTGCTTTATAGCATCCGCCCTTTATAGTAAACTTTACGTCTTCTCCTACCCCTTCTATAATTATAGAAGTTACGTTGCTATTACCCAAAACGGTATTATTATCCGTTTGAGTCATTTCAAAGTCCTCGTTTATTCTAAGATAAACGTCACCGTATTCACCCGCCAAATATTCGTCGAGTCCACAATTAAGAGCAATCGGGTCAGGGAGTGTTTCGGGCGGCGTTGAGCCTGACGGAGAGCCGGAAGGAGAGCCGGAAGGTTCAACGGGAGGAGTCGTAGGGTCTTGAGGCGTAATACAACCAAATAAACTCATAGACAACAAAAGTATTAGCGCAAACGTTAACAATTTATTATATTTTTTCATAATTCACCTCTACAATAAGTTCAGTCTATTTTATCTTCTTTTCCTTGTCAACACCATAATGATTTTAGGATAAAAACTCTCTATGTTTTATTAAAAAATATCAATTTTAATTTTTTGACAATTAAAAAACCGCACTTTTTGTGCGGTTTATATCGTTTCGATAAATTTTAATCAAAAAGAGGAGTGGAGAAATATCTCTCCGCGGTGTCTGGAAGAACAGTGACTACGGTCTTGCCTTTACCTAGTTTTTTTGCAAGTTTTATCGCGGCGGCAACGTTCGTTCCGCTACTTATTCCACAAAGTATTCCCTCTTTTAAAGCAAGGTCTTTTGAGGTGCGTATAGCCTCTTCGTCCTTTATTATACAAACGTCGTCGTATATCTCTTGATTCAAGATAGGAGGGATAAGTCCGTCGCCGATTCCCATTTGAACGTGCGTTCCTATCGAGCCACCCGAAAGTATAGCGGCGTTTTCAGGCTCAACCGCCCAAATGACCATATCGGGATTTTTTTCTTTCAACGTTTCACCTATTCCGGTAATCGTTCCACCCGTGCCTATTCCAGAACAAAATCCGTGAATAGGTCCGTTTACTTGCTCGAGTATTTCTTTGCCCGTACCACTTCTTTGAATTGCGGGGTTTGCGGGATTTTCAAACTGTTGAGGAACGAATACGTTTGGATTTTCCTTCTTCATTTTGAGAGCGAGATTTAAACACTCTTCTATACATAGTCCGATATTGCCGTTATCGTGAACGAGGATAACTTCCGCTCCGTAGTGCTGAACGAGAAGTCTACGCTCCTCGCTAACCGAATCTGGCATAATTATTTTAACTTTGTATCCTTTTACCGCGCCAACGAGCGCCAAACCTATTCCTTGGTTTCCGCTAGTAGGCTCGACGATTATTGAATCTTTATTTAATAATCCCTTTTTCTCGGCGTCTAATATCATATTATAAGCGGTACGCGTTTTTATCGAACCACCTACGTTAAGACCTTCAAATTTAACGAGAATTTGAGCGCTATCGGCGCTAGTCATATGGTTAAGCCTAATAATGGGAGTATTGCCAAGCGCGTCTAATATCGTATCACAAATCATTTTTTCATTCCTTAAACTCTATTGATATATATTATTGTATCATTTTTTATATATTCTTTCAATTTAAAATAAGGTGATTTTTAAATTAATTTTGTCCGAATAAAAATTTTTTGAAAATCGCAACAAAACGCTTTACAAAACTAAAGTAATAGCGTATACTACCATTACTTTATTACGATAAAGTGATAAAGTGAATCGAAAATTTAAAAAACTTTTTAAGGAGATATGAAAATGAAAAAAATTCTCACTATCGTATTACTCGTTGCAGTACTTGCAACTTGCGCCCTCACCGGTTGCGGAAGCGGTAACGTTTTTGCAGATAATCTTCAAATCGTTAAAGACGTTGTATTCGTAGAAGAAGCATACGGAATCGCAGGAAGAAAAGAAGACAAGGCGTTCGTGTCCAAAATAAACGAGGCTCTTATCGCCCTTGCTAACACTGATTGCAAAACGGTTGCAGAGGCTTATGGTCTTAAAAACGAACTTTTGGTTACCTCCACTACTGCAAACCCCCTATCGGATGCTACCGATAACAGTTGGGATTCAATCGTTTCCTCTGGCAAAATAATAGTTGGATACACTCTCTTTGCCCCGATTGCATTTGAAAAAGACAATGAACTTGTCGGTTTTGACGTTGAACTTGCCGAAAAAGTCGTTGCTTACTTAAACAACAAATACTCGGTAAACCTTGCTCTTGAAATGAAACTTATTTCTTGGAGCGCAAAAGAAACCTTGCTTACAGAAGGCTCTATCGACCTTATTTGGAACGGCATGACCATCACCCCCGAGCGTGAAGAAGGTATGTGCATTAGCGTTCCTTATCTTGCAAATAAACAAGTAGCGGTTATTCGTAAAAAGGACGCGTCTAAATACAATACTGCAGAGACTATGAAAACCGCAATTATCGGAGCAGAAAGCGGTTCTGCTGGTGAAGAAATCGCAAAAGGTACTCTTGAGAGCGGAAGCGAATATATTTCTATAAAATCTCAACTTGACGCCTTGACTCAACTCAATAACGGTTCAATCGACGTTGCTATTATCGACTCCGTTATGGCTAATTACTACACCTCTG
>JAZQYG010000117.1:0-6106 GCA_045633305.1 Clostridia bacterium
AAAAGCGCACTACCTTTCACTTTTAGTGGGTATAGTGCGCTATACTTTTAGTCCGTTAAAAATTTCCTAAAGAAGAGCCCTTTGCGTGCTTTTTTTAATCCGTAAATACGAATTCGGTATCTTCTATTCTTATGGTGTCTCCGTCCGTTGCGCCGGCTTGTCTTAACGCTTTGATAATTCCCTTTTCTCTCAAAAGTTTTTGGAAATATCTGAAAGATTCTTCGTCCGACAAGACTACGTTTCTACAAATTGCGTCAATAAGTCCGCCAAACACTACGAAAGCCCCGTCGTCATCTCTTTCTATCTCAAATTCGTCCGAAGTGGGTTTTGCATACTCGAATTTTTCAAACTCGATAGGCTTGCCTTTTGGGATAGTTGCAAGGCGTTTCAAAATTTCACTTTTCAGTTCGTTAAGACCTTCGTGAATAGGCGCGCATACGGGAATTATTTTTTGTCCGATTTTCTCTTCTAACTCTTTTAGCGCACCATCGATATCGTCGAGCATATCAATTTTCGTTCCAACTATTATTTGGGGAACGTCCGCAAGTTCGTCGGTGTATTTTTGGAGTTCTTCGTTAATTTTGAGATAGTCCTCGTACGGGTCACGTCCCTCGCTTCCCGATACGTCGATAACGTGAACGATAAGTCTAACTCTTTCAACGTGACGCAAGAAGTAATGTCCAAGGCCAGCGCCTTCCGCCGCCCCTTCTATAAGTCCCGGAATATCGGCAAGCACGAAACTATCATCCCAAGCGGACACTACGCCAAGATTAGGTGAAAGCGTGGTAAAGTGATAGTTTGCAATCTTCGGTTTTGCTTTGGTTAAAACGGAAAGCAAAGTTGATTTTCCTACGTTAGGAAATCCAACGAGTCCAACGTCCGCGATAGTTTTGAGTTCCAAAATTACGGAGTGTTCCTCCGTCTTTACGCCTTTCTGAGCAAAACGAGGTGCTTTTCTCGTAGAGGTTGCAAATCTTGCGTTACCTTTTCCTCCAAGTCCGCCTTTCAAAACTACGACTTCGTCACCGTTATAATACATATCTGCGATAATTCCATCCGTTTCGGCATCCTTTATAACCGTACCAGTAGGTACTTTGATGATTAAATCTTCACCGTTCGTTCCTCTGCAAAAATCTCCGCTACCGCCTCCGCCGTTCTCCGCCCTGAAATGCTTAGAAAACTTGAAATCGATAAGAGTGCCGAGTTTGTCGTCGGCTTTGAATATTATGCTTCCGCCGTGACCACCGTCACCACCGTTTGGTCCTCCGTTAGGAACGTATTTTTCTCTATGAAAAGATACCGCTCCGTCACCGCCGTTACCTGCTTTTATATAAATTTTGGCTCTATCTACGTACATTAGTTAAACCTCTCTATAATTGCTTTTGCCGCGCGTTTACCTGCGTTCATTGCAAGTATTACGGTTGCTGCCCCCGTTACCGCATCTCCACCTGCGTAAACTCTATCTATCGACGTTTGCATGCTCTCTTCATCTACGACAAAAGTTCCTCTTTTGCCTACCTCTATTGAGGGCATACTACTCTTAATCAAAGGATTAGGACTCGTTCCGAGCGCCATTATTACTTGGTCACACTCAATCGTGTACTCACTACCTTCTATAACTACGGGTTTTCTTCTACCACTTGCATCACTCTCAGCAAGCGTCATCTTTACGCATTTAATTCCTTCGACTTTTCCGTTTCCAAAAATTTCGATAGGTGAAGTCAAAAAGTTAAACTTAATTCCCTCTTCTTCCGCGTGGTTAATTTCTTCAAGTCTTGCAGGCATTTCCGCCTTGGAACGCCTATATACAACGTGCACCTCGTCTGCTCCCATACGTAGCGCAGTTCGAGCAGAGTCCATAGCAACGTTACCCGCGCCCACGACCACTACTTTTTTACCTGCAACGACGGGAGTTGCATACTCGCTTTTGTACGCCTTCATAAGATTAACTCTCGTCAAATATTCGTTAGCCGAATATACTCCGTTGAGGTTTTCACCCGGAATTTTCATAAAGACGGGAAGTCCTGCCCCAGTTCCGATAAAGACGGCGTCGTTTTGCTCTAAAAGTTCTTCAATCGTCAAAGTTTTGCCGATTATAACGTTTAAACGTATTTCTACGCCCAGTTTTTCAAGTTCATCAATTTCGCGTTGAACTAAACTTTTTGGTAGTCTAAACTCGGGAATTCCATATACAAGTACACCTCCAGCCTTATGAAAAGCCTCGTAAACGGTTACTTTGAATCCCGCTTTTGCTAGGTCTGCAGAGCAAGTCAGCCCCGCAGGTCCACTACCTATTACTGCAACCTTTTTTCCGTTGTGCGTAGTCTTTTTTGCGCTCACTCCATTATTTAAAGCGTAATCGGCAACGAATCGCTCTAACGCGCCGATTGCAACCGCGCCTCCAAGTTTTGCACTCTTTCCGCATACGCAACCCGACTCGCATTGACTCTCTTGAGGACAAACTCTTCCGCATACGGCTGGTAAATTATTCGTATTTTTTATGATTTCATACGCTCCAAGATAATCCTTTTCTTTTATTTTAGTAATAAAAGCAGGGATATCTACTCCAACGGGACAAAGGGCTTTGCACTGCGCGTTTTTGCAATTCAAGCATCTTGATGCCTCTTTTAATGCCAACTCTTCGTTAAATCCGAGTGATACCTCGTCAAAGTTCTTTGCTCTGACGCTTGGGGCTTGCTCGATAGGTTTGTTTCTTTCAGCCATTATTTTATCCTCTAAGTTTGCATTTATGCTCTTGCTCAATTTCTTTGTAATAGGTAAGCCTATTCATTGCCTCGTCAAAATCAACTAAATGACCGTCAAACTCCGGTCCGTCTATGCAAGCGTATTTGGTTTCTCCGCCAACTGTTAGCCTACAACCGCCACACATACCCGTGCCGTCTACCATTATTGAATTCATACTTACGATAGTGTGAACGCCGTATTCTTTGGTAAGATTTGCAACCGCTCTCATCATAGCCATAGGACCAACTGCAAATACAGCGTCGTATTTTTCTCCGCCGTCAAGTAAAGTTTTGAGTTTACTCGTTACGAACCCTTGTTCACCATAACTACCGTCGTCGGTGAGAATATAAAGATTTTTCGCCGTGCTTTTGAATTCTGTTTCGTACATTACGAGTTCTTTACATCTCGCTCCTACGATAACGTCTGCACGTTTATCAATGCTTGCAAGATATTTTGATTGCGGATAAATAACCGCCGTTCCGATTCCGCCACCAACTAAAATAACTTTATTAAATTTATCAAGGTAGGTAGGATTGCCAAGAGGTCCGGCAAAGTCCGATATATATTCTCCCTCTTTGATTTGACCAAGGAGCATAGTCGTATAGCCCACTTCTTGAACTAAAATCGTAACCGTACCTTTTTCTCTATCATAGTCGGCAATAGTAAAAGGTACTCTTTCCCCTTGTTCGTTTACTCTCAAAATTATGAACTGACCCGGTTTTGCTCGGCGTGCAACCATAGGCGCGTCGACAACGTATTCTTTTACGTTAGGGGCAAGTTGTTTGATTGATAATACCTTATTCATATTTGCCGTAACTCCTACATATCGACTTTAAATTACAACTATTGCAGTTCGGTCTGCGAGCCTCGCAACATCTTCTTCCGTGAAATATCAATAAGTGATGAGCGTGACTCCAGTCCTTTTTATCAAAAATCTTTTGAAGGTCCTCTTCTACTTTTTGGGGCGTATTGCCACGTGATAAACCTATTCTTCTCGACACTCTATAAACGTGCGTATCAACCGCGATTGCATTTCCGCCAAAACCGACCGCGTAAACCACGTTAGCCGTTTTTCGTCCGACACCGGGGAGAGTTTTAAGTTCTTCCAAAGTGGACGGAACTTGTCCGCCAAAATCGGAAACGATTTTTCGCGACGCTCCTATTATGCTTTTGGCTTTGTTATGGTAAAAACCGCAACTGTGAATAAGTTGTTCAATCTCGCTTTGCTCAGCCTCCGCCATAAGATGAGGGGTTGGATATTTTTCAAAAAGAGCGGGGGTTACCATATTAACCCTTTTATCCGTGCATTGAGCGGACAATATAACTGCAACCAAAAGTTCGAAATTGTTTTCAAAATTAAGTTCGGTCTGCGCATCTGGATACGCCGACTTTAATAAATTGAATACCTCTTTTCCTTTTTGCATTAATAAACCCGCCTCACGATATACCTACATATTTCATATTAGTATATCATATTAAGCGGGTTTTGTCATTTTTTAATCTTAAATTTATTTATCATTTAGTTAATTATTTTGATAAATCAAAAAATTCTAGTGTATCTACCTCCGATTTCCTTCCATATTCCTGCAAAAGAATAAGAAGAAAGTCCTGCTATCTGCGCCTTGACTCTGTGAAAATCCCCATCGCTAAATCTTACTGATAATCCACACGAGGAAGATATCTCTCTCGGAGTATTAATTATGCGCGAGTTTATTCGCGCCAACTTCAATCTTTGGTGCAGTTGCATGGAGGAGTTTCGCGCAGTGTATACCGCAATCATTTTTTCACCTCCGGTAATTTTTCGTTCGCCCGATAATATATTATACTGGGAGTAAAATTAATATGTTACGAAATACAGTCTATCTTGATAACGCGGCAACGAGCCGTTTCCACCCTGATTGCGCTACAAAAGCGCTAATTAAGGCAACTAAAAACTCGGCAAACCCTGGAAGAAGTTCGCACGAAGAAGCGGTCAGAGCAGGTCTTTCGGTTATGAGAACAAGAGAAAAACTGCTCTCTTTTTTTGGCTGTCCTTCGGGAAATGCCGTCTTTACTAAAAACTGCACCGAGGCTCTTAACCTTGCTCTTCTTGGCTCGATACCACAAAACGCCCACGTCGTGACCACGGTTGCCGAGCACAACTCTACGCTTAGACCTCTTTATCATCTTGCAAAAGAGCGTAAAATAAGACTAACAGTTCTTCCTCTCGCAAAAGACGGACACGTACCTCTTTATAGAATAGAAAACGCTATTCGCCAAGACACGTTTATGGTGGTAGTTAATCACGTATCAAACGTAAACGGCGTAACCGCCGACATTGAAGGAATAGGCAAAATTACCTCGCGAAAAAACGTACGATTCATGGTGGACTGCGCTCAATCCGCAGGGCACGTTGATATAAAAATGGACTTTTGCAAAATTGACGCAATCGCCTCCCCTGCACACAAAGGTTTGCTTGCTTTTCAAGGACTTGGATTCTTGATTTTTAACGAAAGATTAAAGCCCGCTCCTATTATAATGGGAGGAACGGGAACAAACTCTGAAAGTGTAAATCATCCCAAAGATGCGCCCGAGGCTTTCGAGGCGGGAACGGTCGCTTGTCCTTTGATTTGCGCTCTTTCTTCGTGTTTGGATTTTTTAAAAAAAGAGGGCAAAAATATTGCAAATTCCACGGCAAAACTATCAAATGAATTAATTTATGGTTTAAAAAATATAAAAAATGTAAAAATTTATACACCTCACGACGCCTTAACCGGAGTGGTTGGATTCAACGTAGGAGAAATATCTTCGAGTGAAATTAGCGACACTTTAAACGAAAGATATGGTATTGCTGTGCGCTCGGGACTACATTGCGCGCCCCTTATGCATAATCACTTAGGTACTATAGAACAAGGTATTATACGCGCAAGCATAGGCGCGAATAACACTCCAAAAGACGTCGACAAATTACTCGTAGCAATAGAAAAAATAGCAAAAAAAGTTAGGTAGATAAATATACTTATTCACTATTACTTATTACCTCTTACTTCCCAAAAATCGACAAGTAAGTGAAAAGTGAAGAGTGAATAAGTAATAAGTAAAAATCGACAAGCACTTCGTACTTGTCGATTTATCGCATGCTTGAAGAGAAACCCTTTTAAAAGATTTATTCAATTTTAAAACCCAAATATAATATTTTTATATCTTCCATCTACTTATTCACTATTACTTATTACCTCTTACTTCCCAAAAATCGACAAGTGAGTGAAAAGTGAAGAGTGAATAAGTAATAAGTAAAAATCGACAAGCACTTCGTACTTGTCGATTTATCGCATGCTTGAAGAGAAACCCTTTTAAAAGATTTATTCAATTTTAAAACCCA
>JAZQYG010000118.1:0-4503 GCA_045633305.1 Clostridia bacterium
AGTATCACTATACCAAACAGTGTAACGAGTATAGGGTATGGCGCTTTCTTTGGTTGCACGTCCCTTGAGAGCATAACGGTAGCAGAAGATAACGAGTTTTATAAGTCAATAGACGGCAACTTATATAGTAAAGACGGCAAAACGTTAGTTCAATACGCGATAGGTAAGACTGCGACGAATTTTGCTATTCCGAATTCAGTAGAGCGTATAGTGGATAGCGCTTTTCGGGGTTGCACTTCACTTGAGAGTATCACTATACCAAATTCAGTAGAAAGTATAAGTGTTTATGCTTTCTATGATTGCACGTCCCTTGAGAGCATAACGGTAGCAGAGGATAACGAGTTTTATAAGTCAATAGACGGCAACCTATATTCAAAAGACGGCAAAACGTTAGTTCAATACGCGATAGGTAAGACTGCTACGAGTTTTGCTATTCCGAATTCAGTAGAGCGTATAGGGTATAGCGCTTTCAAGGGTTGCAGTTCGCTTGAGAGTATTGTTATACCAAACAGTGTAACGAGTATAGGTGGTTATGCTTTTTATGGTTGCAGTTCACTTGAGAGCATAACTATACCGAATTCGGTAGAGTTTATGGATAATGAGGTGTTCAGAGATTGCACCTCGCTTAAGAGTGTAATTATAGGAAATGGAGTAAGAAGTATACATACTAACGCTTTCGTTTATTGTACTTCACTTGAAAGCATAACTATAGGAAGTGGTGTAACAAGTATAGGTGGTGCTCCTTTCTATGGTTGCACCTCACTTGAGAGTATAAACTTCAACGGCACTATGGAAGAGTGGGAAACGATAGAAAAAAGCTCTAGCTGGAAAGGCGGACTTATTGTAACCGAGGTTGTTTGCTCGGATGGAAACGTTGCAATATAGCGCGAACTAAATAAAAAACGCAAGCAGATGCTTGCGTTTTTTTATATTCTATTCAACCTTTTTTCAACTAAAGATAAATCAAATTCGGGGGTATAATCTTTGGTTGCGCTCTCGGGGGACTGGGAGTATCCCTCAAAGCCGAGTACGTTTGCGTAGTCAAGGACTTTTGCATACTCAAGTTTGCTCGTTTTTCGTCCGAGAATTTTGTGCCCCTTTACCTCTTCGGTAGGAAAGTACTGCGCCATCAAACTCAAAAGGGGCTTTTGGGGTAGGCTTGCGAGGGCGTCGAGCACGGCTTTTGAGTCTTCCGTGCAAGAGGGGAGAACGAGATGGCGGACGATTAGCCCTTTTTTCATTAATCCATCTACAATTACGTTTTCGGGAATTTGGCGTTGCATTTCTTTGATTGCCTCGTAGGCTTTTTCTCCGTAGCCTTTTGCTTTGGAAAATTCTACGCTAAGGGCATCAGATACGTATTTGAAATCTGGCAGATATATATCAATCAAGCCTTCGAGCCTTTTTAAGTTATCCACGCTCTCGTATGCGTTGGTATTATATAGGACGGGTAGCGTAGAGCGTTTTTTGAACTCTTCAAGTACGGGAATAAGGGGGAGGGCGTAGTGCGAGGGGGTGACGAGGTTGATATTGTGCGCGCCTTCTTCTTCGAGAGAGAAAAATAGTCGCAAAAGTTCTTCTTCGGTTACCTTGACTCCTTTTTTGCCTCGTGAAATTTCGTAATTTTGACAAAAAGCGCAACGCATAGTGCACCCGCTAAAAAATATCGTGCCACTACCGTTTACGCCTGATATAACAGGCTCTTCATAGTGATGTAATTCTGCTCTTGCCACTTTGAATATCATTTTATCTCTCCAAACGAGGTTTTTCATACGCATTTTGCTTGCTTTTTTTATATATAATTTATTATAATATATAAAAATAGAATTTGCAACGTAAGTTTATGCATTGAGGAGTTTTTATGCCCAAGAGAATAACCGAGGAAAAGAAAATTACTGAATTTTTCGGAACTAACGTTTTTTCCGAAGAAATTATGAAAAAATACGTTCCCGCTAGCGCTATTAGCGAACTACACGTTTTGCAAAGCGAAGGCGGTGAACTCACTCGCGAACTTGCCGACGTTTTTGCAAGCGCCATGAAAGAGTGGGCTATTGCAAACGGGGCAACGCACTACACTCACTGGTTCCAACCTTTAACAGGTTTTACTGCCGAAAAACACGACAGTTTTATTTCCATTGACAAAAAAGGTAATACGATTCTCGAATTCACGGGCAAGAATCTTTCAAAAGGTGAGGCGGACGCATCAAGTTTTCCCAGTGGTAATATAAGAGCTACTTTCGAGGCGAGAGGATACACCGTGTGGGATTCCTCTTCTCCTGCTTTTCTCAAAAAGACGGACGACGGACTTTGTGTGCTTTGCGTACCTACCGCGTTTTGCTCGTATAACGGTCAAGTTCTTGACAAGAAAACCCCTCTTCTTCGTTCAATGAAAGCCCTCGACAAGCAAGGTATGCGTATTTTGCGCTTAGCGGGCAATACCACTTCAAAGAGAGTTATATCTAACGTTGGCGCGGAGCAAGAATATTTCCTCGTTGACAAAAACGATTATATGAAAAGGCTCGACCTTCGTTTCACCGGTCGCACCCTATTCGGCGCGCCCGCTCCCAAAGGTCAAGAAAAGAACGACCAGTACTACGCAACTATAAGAGAGAGAGTTGCATCTTTTATGGCGGACCTCAACGAAGAACTTTGGATGCTTGGTATCACGGCTAAAACTCAGCACAACGAAGTTGCTCCCGCTCAACACGAACTTGCGCCTATTTTTGCTACTGCAAATATTGCAACGGATAACAACCAACTCATTATGGAAATAATGAAAAAGGTTGCCGAAAAGCATAACCTTGCGTGTTTACTTCACGAAAAACCTTTTGCAGGTGTAAACGGCTCTGGTAAACACAATAACTGGTCCGTGTCCACGGACGACGGCATCAACCTTATCGACCCGACAAAAACACCGGACGATAACCTTCCTTTCCTTGCGTTCTTCTCGGCAACCATTTCGGCTGTTGACGAGTACTCCGACCTTCTCCGCGTTTCGGCATCTCAAGTAGGTAACGACCTTAGACTTGGTGGATACGAAGCGCCTCCTACCGTTATTTCGGTATTCGTTGGTGAACTTGAAGAAATGGTTGAAAGATTATCGCAAGGTGTGCACTGTGAGGCTAAACACCGCGATATCATAAAACTTGGTGAACTCGTTTTCCCCACGCTTAGAAGGGATAGAAGTGATAGAAATCGTACCTCGCCTTTTGCTTTTACTGGTAACAAATTTGAGTTTCGTATGGTAGGCTCGTCCGCATCAATCGCTACTCCCACCACCGTAATCAACACTATCGTTGCCGAACTTCTTGGTAGAATTGCAGACCAAACGGAAGAGAGAGTAAAAAAGGGTGAAAAAGCAGAAGAGGCTTTAAAAGCCGTTGCGGTTGAGTTCCTTATGAAACACCGCAGAGTAATTTTCAACGGCAATAACTACGCTGAAGACTGGGCAAAAGAGGCGGAGCGCAGAGGATTAGAGAGCATTAATAACTGCGTTGACGCGTACCAAACTTTATTGCGTGACAAAAATATCGAGGTTTACAAAAACCAAGGTGTACTTAGTGAAGAAGAGGTCAAGAGTCGTTACGAAATTTATCTTGACGACTATGCAAAGACGATAAATATCGAGGCAAGCACTATGCTTATGATGGCAAGAACTCAACTCGTGCCAAACTTCACCAAATATCTTGCGAGCCTTGCTGACTGCGCTAATAAACTCAAAACTCTTGGAATTGAAAAGAGCGTACAATACGACAACGTAAAAGAGTATTCTAGCCTACTTGATAAATTCTCTTCTGCTATTGACAAACTTGACGCAGAACTTATAAAGGCAAAAACGGTAACTAGCGAACTCAAAAAAGGCGTAACTTATAGAGATAAAATCGTTCCCGCTATGAACAAGGTAAGAGAGTGCGCGGATAAATTAGAAATGATAACGGACAAAGACGTTTACGCAATCCCGACTTATTCTGATATAATGTTCTATAACTAAGGAGCGCAAGTGATAGAAAAACACGTCGACAATTTAATCGCGTACGCAATAGCAAATCTATCGTTGCAAGAAGAAGATATTCCTTTTGCAAAGAACGCTATATTGAATATTCTCGATATTCACGATGCAAGTCCTTTTGCTATGCCCGAGGGTGATTTTTGCTCGATTGAAACACCTGACTCTTTAGTTGCTCCGCTTTACGAGTACGCTCTTTCAAACGGTCTTATAGTTGAGGAAGAGAGGGATATGTTTGAGACTGCTATTCTTGGCGCGCTCACTCCTATGCCGAGCGAAGTCGTCAAAGAGTTTAAGCGCAATTACGAAAGCGATTCTCCCCAAAAGGCTCTTTCTTATTTATACGACCTTGGGATAAAGAGCAATTACGTAAAATTGAGCGCAATTCGCAAAAATCTTAAGTGGACGTACCTCGGCAAAAAAGCCGAACTTGAAATAACGGTCAATTTATCAAAACCCGAAAAGAATAACAAAGACACGGCAAAACTTCTCAAAAG